>JACDGO010000121.1 GCA_013821585.1 Sphingomonadaceae bacterium | reverse complement strand
GGCCGCGCGCCAGCTCGCGGGCCTCGAGCGCGCCCGCCCGGTCTGGCGCGTCCAGGGCGACGACGGCGTCGCGACGATCGAGCTCGAACCGACCACCGCGTCGGGCACGTTGACCGTCACCCTTCCCTTCCGCGACGGCGAGGTCGCACGCACGCAAAGCATCGACACCTGGCTGTCGCCTGGCAACCGGCCGTGGACCGTCGTCGGCTTCGCCGCGGGCACGGTCGGTTTCAACACCTTGAAAGGCCGCCTCGAAGGCGTCGGCGCCGACGGCGAGCACTGGCTGACCGACGGCCGCGTCGCGCTTTACGCCAAGGGCCGCATACTCGGAAAATGGCTGCTGACGATGGCCTACGACAGCGACAAGCACGAGGACGAGAGCCGCTTCGGCGGCGTCATCGACCCTCAGGCCTATTACACCATCTACGCCGACCGCAGCGAGCGCCGCTACGACGCCGCGTCGGTGCGCAAGCTCTACGTCCGCCTCGAGCGGCCGCAATTCTATGCGCTGTTCGGCGACTACGACACGGGGTTGAGCGAGCCGCAGCTGACGCGCTACGTCCGCGCGTTCAACGGCCTGAAGGCACAATATCGCAGCGAGCACGTCGGCGTCACCGCCTTCGCCGCCGACACGCCCTATCGCCACAGGCGCGAGGAGATTCAGGGCAACGGCCTTTCCGGCCCCTATGGCCTCACCGCGCGCGACATATTGCCGAACAGCGAACGCGTCGTGATCGAGACGCGCGACCGGCTGCGTTCGGACCTCATCGTCGATTCGAAAGCGCTGGTGCGCAACATCGATTACGACATCGACTATGTCGCGGGCACGCTGCGCTTCCGCGAACCGATCCTCAGCCGCTCGTCGCTGCTCGATCCGCAGTTCATCGTCGTCGATTATGAGGTCGACGGCATCGCCCAGCGCGTGAACAACGCCGGCGGCCGCGCGACCTGGACCAATACGGCGAAGACCTTGACGGTCGGCGCGAGCGCGATCCACGACGAGACCGACGTCGCGCGCACCAACCTCGGCGGCGTCGACGTGCGCTACACGCCTTCGCCCACGACCGAGATCCGCGCCGAGTTCGCCGCGAGCGACGCGCGCGCGCGCGGCGCGTCGGGGACGCCCGCCGCTGGAACCGCGATCGCATGGCTGGTCGAAGCCGAGCACCATGGCCCGAAATACGACCTTTTCGCTTATGCGCGCGAACAGGAACCGGGCTTCGGCGTCGACCAGCTCAACGCGGCGGAGACCGGAACGCGCAAGTTCGGCTTCGACGGGCGCTGGCGCCTCACGCCCCAATTGTCGCTGGTCGGAAGCGCGTGGAACGAGGATTATCTGAACAGCGACGCGCGCCGCCAGGCGGGCCAGGCGTTCGTCCAGTATCGCGCCAAGGCGCTCGATCTGCGCGCCGGCGTCACCGTCGCCAACGATCGCCTGACCGACGGGCGCACTGCCGAATCGACGATCGCTCAGCTCGGCGCGACCAGGCGGCTGTTCGACAACCGCCTCGAACTCGACGCGCAGACCGAATTCGCCTTGAGCGACCGCAACGAGAGCATCGACTTTCCCGCGCGCCACCGCGCCACCGCGCGCTTCGCGGTGACGCCCGACGTCGCGCTGATCGGCAGCTACGAGATCGCTCAGGGCCACGCCGTCGACGCGCGCACCGCACGGATCGGTTTCGACCTCAAGCCCTGGGCCGGCGCGCGCCTCGTCGCCAGCGCGAACCGTCAGGATATCAACGAATTCGGCCCGCGCAGCTTTGCCGCCTATGGCCTGTCGCAGTCGCTGCCGATCGGCAAGCGCTGGTCGGTCGACTTCACGCTCGACGGCAACAAGACCCTGGGCGGGATCGACCCGACGCGCGTCCTCAACGTCAATCAGCCGGTAGCCTCGGGCGGCTTCATCGGCACCGACGGCGCGCTGACCGAGGATTTCACCGCGGTGACGGGCGGCGCGACCTATCGCGGCGACCGCTGGAGCTGGACCGGCCGCGCCGAAGCGCGCAGCGGCAGCCTCACGGACCGCTACGGCGTCACCACCTCGATGCTGCGTTCATTGGGCGAAGGCCGCGCGCTCGGCGCGACCGCGTCGTACTTCCACACCAGCGCATCGTCGGGCGTGAAGACCGAAAGCGCCAATTTCGCGCTGAGCTGGGCCAATCGCCCCGACGCCAGCCGCTTCTCGTGGCTCGAAAAGTTCGAGCTGCGCAGCGACAAGGTTTCGGGCGCGGTCGCAGGGCAGCCCGACGCGATCGGCTCGATCCTGCTCGTCAGCGGCAACGCGCTGTCGCAGCGTGTGATCAACAGCTTCAGCCTCAACTGGTCGCCGGTTTCGCAGAGCGAACGCCGCTACCTCGGCCGGAGCGAAGTCTCCGTCTTCTGGGGCAGCCGCTATGTGTTCGACCGCTACGACAGCGACGACCTCAAGGGCTGGTCCAACCTCGTCGGCGCGGGAATCCGCTTCGACCTGGGCGACATGATCGACGTCGGCGCGTCGGGCACGATCCGCGAGAGCGCGGGCGGACACGCCTATCAATATTCCGGCGGACCCTCGCTCGGGATCAGCCCGGCGCACAATAGCTATATCTCGGTTGGCTACAACGTCGTCGGCTTCCACGACAGCGACTATACCGACACCCGCTACACGCGCGGCGGCCCCTATGTGACGCTGCGCCTGAAGTTCGACCAGAATTCGCTAGCGGGACTCGGGCTGGGGCGGCGCTGAAACCAGGAAGTCCGGGTCGATTCGCGACCGCGCGGCCGTCGAAGCGCTTCGTCCGCCCGAATAGCGCCAAGCCTTCGCGCCGAGGCTCCAAAATCCCTCTGTCCTACAGCGCGATCCGCTGTCATCGTGCCTCCGCGCATCGCTCGCCCGGTGCGCGGGAAAGGATTTTTATATGTCCATGTGCGCGAAGTTCATGAGAATCGCGAGCTTTCAAACCCGCCGGAAAATGATCTCGGGATGACCGGTGAGATTTTTCCGGTTCCCGGCGTCTGGAAAGCCCGCGCGGTCGTCAAAGCGGCGGATTACGACCGCCTTTACGCCGAATCGTTCGCCGATCCCGATGGCTTCTGGCGGCGGGAAAGCGCGATCGTCGATTGGATGCACCCGCCCGCGAAGATGGGCAACTGGTCGTTCGCCAAGGACGATTTCCATATTCGCTGGTTCGAGGGCGGGACGCTCAACGTCGCGGTCAACTGCCTCGACCGCCATCTCGCGTCGCGCGGGAACGCTCAGGCGATCATCTGGGAGGGCGACGACCCATCCGAGACGCGGACGATCACCTATCTGGAACTTTATGAGGAAACCTGCCGCTTCGCCAATGTCCTGAAGGCGAACGGAGTCGTCAAGGGCGACCGCGTCACGCTCTACATGCCGATGATCCCCGAAGCGGCGATGGCGATGCTCGCCTGCGCGCGGATCGGGGCGGTGCACTCGGTCGTGTTCGCGGGCTTTTCGCCCGAAGCGCTTGCCGGGCGGATCGAGGATTGCGGGTCACGCATCGTCGTCACCGCCGACGAAGGGTTGCGCGGCGGCAAGCCCGTGGCGCTCAAAGCCAATGTCGACGCCGCGCTGAAGACCTGCCCCGGCGTCGGGCGTGTGATCGTCGTTCGCCGCACGGGTTCGCCGGTCGATATAACGGCCGGCCGCGACATCTGGTATCACGAGGCGCGCGAAAGCGCCGCACCCGCCTGCCCCGCCGAACCGATGAACTCCGAAGATCCGCTGTTCGTCCTTTACACATCGGGATCGACGGGCAAGCCCAAGGGCGTGATGCACACGACCGGCGGCTATCTCGTCTGGGCGGCATGGACGCACAAGCTGGTCTTCGACTACCAGCCCGGCGAGATCTACTGGTGCGCGGCCGACGTCGGCTGGGTCACAGGACATTCCTATGTGGTTTACGGCCCGCTCGCGAATGGCGCGACGACCGTGATGTTCGAAGGCGTGCCGAACTATCCCGATCACAGCCGCTTCTGGCGGATCGTCGACCGCCACAAGGTCGAGATATTCTACGCCGCGCCGACCGCGCTGCGCGCGCTGATGCGCGAAGGTGACGATTATGTGACGCGGACCAGCCGCGCGTCACTGCGCCTGCTCGGCACCGTCGGCGAGCCGATCAACCCAGAGGCGTGGAACTGGTATCACCGCGTCGTCGGCGAACGGCGCTCGCCGATTGTCGACACCTGGTGGCAGACCGAGACCGGCGGCGCGATGATCGCGCCCCTCCCCGGCGCGACCGCACTCAAGCCCGGCTCGGCGACGAAGCCGCTGCCGGGAGTCGAGCCGCAGATCGTCGATGCCGAAGGGCAGGTGCTTGAGGGCGCGGCGGAGGGCAATCTCGCGCTCGCGCGGAGCTGGCCGGGGCAGATGCGCGGCGTTTGGGGCGATCCGGACCGATTTTTCACCACCTATTTCACGACTTATCCGGGCAAGTATTTCACCGGCGACGGCGCGCGCCGCGACGCCGACGGCTATTACTGGATCACCGGCCGCGTCGACGACGTCATTAACGTCTCGGGCCACCGCATGGGCACCGCCGAGGTCGAAAGCGCGCTTGTCGCGCACGATCAAGTCGCCGAGGCGGCAGTGGTCGGCATGCCGCACGACATCAAGGGCCAAGGCATCTACGCCTTCGTGACGGTCAACGCCGGAATCGAGCCTGACGAGGCGCTCAGAACCGAACTGGTGAGGTGGGTCCGCAAGGAGATCGGCCCGATCGCGACCCCCGACAAGATCCAGTTCGCCCCCGCGCTTCCCAAGACGCGATCGGGCAAGATCATGCGCCGCATCCTGAGGAAGATCGCGGAGGGCGATGTGTCGAGCCTCGGCGACACGTCGGCGCTCGCCGATCCGTCGGTGGTCGATCACCTGGTCGCCAACCGCGCATGAGCCTGCCCGCGCTGTTCACCGCCGCACGGCGCGACGGCGATGATCTCGTCGTGACGCTCGGCACGGAATGGATGCAGGGCCGCACAAGCTATGGCGGCGCGTCGGCGGCGATCGCGCTCGCGGCCGCGAAGGCCGCGCACCCGGACCTGCCGCCGCTGCGCTCGGCGCAGATCGCCTTCGTCGGGCCGCTCGGTGGCGAAGCGCGTGCGACGCCTGTGCTGCTTCGGCGTGGCAAGAACAGCGCGTTTGTCGGGTGCGACGTGACTGGCGGCGAAGGAGTCGGCCTGCGCGCGCTGTTCCTCTTCATGGCGTCGCGCGAGTCGGAGATCAGTCACGCCGATCTCATGTCGCCGGCGATCGACGGCCCCGAAGGCAATCTCATCGACCCGGAAAGGTTGCCGCAGGGTTTTCTGACCAATTTCGATCTTTCGGTCTGGACGCAGGAAGGCGCGACAATCCGCCGCTGGGCGCGGCTCGGGGAGCGCGACGGGCTCATTCCCGACGTCGAGCTTCTCGCCATCGCCGATGCGCTGCCGCCCGCGGCGATGTCGCTCGCAAAGCAATGGGGTCCGATCTCGACGACGACGTGGCAGCTGAACCTCGTGACCGACGCCATCGCGACGCGCGACGGCTGGTGGCTGCTCGAAGCGAAGGCGCTCCACGCGGGACACGGAAGCTCGAGCCAGACGATGACGATCTGGAACCGCGACCTGGAACCTGTCGCCACGGCGACGCAGAGTGTGGCGCTGTTCGTGTGACGGTCGCGCGGCGCGCTTTGGTGCGGGCGGTGGGAATCGAACCCACACTCCTTGCGGATCCGGATTTTGAGTCACCTTCAAACTCACGTATCATATTGTAATATAGTATAAATATGACACTTTTCTTGTGAGTGTGCTAATCTCTGTGCTAATTTGAAAAACTCTAAACTGCCGGAATTTGCCCCGTAGAGCGTGACGAGGATTCTGTTGATGAGCTATCCCCGACGGGGAGTGCGTAGCCAGTAGCCTCTTTGTATGGATGGAAAGCTGATGGTTCAGTCGACGGCCGCGACGGTGGACGAGTTCTTAATTGGCATCGACGCAGATCGTCTGGGCGCTATTCGTCAGTTGCGCGCGCTTTGCCAAGAACATCTGTCGGGATGGCAGGAGCGTATGCAATGGGGAATGCCGGGATATGGGCCGGCGGGCTCCGATGCCGTTGTGAGCTTCAACAATCAGAAGGAATATATCTCGGTTTATCCCGGCAAAGCCGCGTTGGAGGAGCACAGGGGGAAGCTGAAAGGAGCTAGCTTCGGAGGAGGCTGTGTGCGTTTCCCGAAACCGGACCAAATTGATTTCGAAGCGGTCTCGACCATGCTCCGGCATGTCTACACAAACGGGAGAGCTGGAAGCTGAAGGCTATACCCCGACTCATTGATTGCCCGAAAAACGTCTTGGCAAGGAGGGGAAAAGGGATTCTTGTCGGATGTATGGTTCGAGGTGGTTTTCTGGGCGGAGCCGAACGGCAGGAACTGCGCGCGCTG
>JACDGO010000120.1 GCA_013821585.1 Sphingomonadaceae bacterium | reverse complement strand
TGATGCGGGCCGAAGAATTTATAGGGCGAGCAGACGAGGAAATCGCAGCCGAGCGTTGCGATGTCGGTAACGACATGCGGCACCGACTGCACCGCGTCGACATAAAGCAGCGCGGCGGAATGCGCGCGAACGACCCGGGCGATTTCCGGCACGTTGTTGAGCGTGCCGATCGCATTGCTCGCGACGCCGACCGCGACGAGGCGCGTACGGCGATTGAGCAATCCGGGCAGCGCGGCAATGTCGAGCACGCCTGTCGCCGGATCGAAATCGAGCCAACGCACCACGATGCCTGCATCGCGCGCGGCGAGAACCCAGGGCGTGACATTGGCGTCGTGATCGAGCCGCGACAGGACGATTTCGTCGCCCATCTCCCATTGCCGCGCGAGGCTGCGTGAGACCGCGAAGGTCAGCGAAGTCATATTTGGTCCGAAAGCGATTTCGCCGGGCGACCCGCCGAGCAGATCGGCCATCGCCGCGTGCGCCTCGGCGCTCAGCGCGTCGGTCTCGACCGAAGTCGCGAACGCGCCGCCCGAATTGGCGGTGCCGCGTTCGAGATGCGCGTTCATCGCGGCGATGGCGGGCGCGCAGATTTGCGTGCCGCCAGGCGCGTCGAAATAGACGCGCGGGCGGCCGTCGTCGGTGACGCCAAGCGCCGGGAATTGCGCGCGCACCTGCTCGATAGGAAAGCTCATGCGAGCGGGCTTATCGCGATCAGTTGGCGGCCGCCACCCGCCCGCTGCGCTCGAGCTTGCCCCAGCCGACCGACGGTCCGCTAAGCGCGGCGGCGACCGCGCGGATTACGACCGAATACATCAGCTGGCGATAGATGAAGCGCTGCGCGACGAGCAGATGCGCGGGGTAGCGCCGTTCGCGCGGTTCGAGCCAATAGGCGACGCCGCCGCAAGCGATGTCGATCGCGGTGAACGCGATCCAGTAAGCCGCCATCATCAGCACATCGCTCTGCGTCTGCGCCCAGCCGTGCTGTTCGACGCGCAGCACCGTCGCCGCCGCGCTGATCACCAGCGCCAGGTCGATGATCGGCGAGATGACCGCGAAGCCGATCTGAAACAGCCATGCCTGTGGAATGCCAACGAGCGCGAGGCCTGCGGGCTTGCGCGTGCGCAGGATCGCGCGGTGCTTCCACAGGCACTGCAGCGTGCCGAACGCCCAGCGGAAACGCTGCCTCGCGAGCGCGCGAAACGTCTCGGGCGCCTCGGTCCACGCGACCGCGTCCACGTCATAACCGATCCGCCATCCCGCGCGCTGGATCGCGATGGTCAGATCCTGATCCTCGGCGAGGGTGTCGACCGGATAGCCGCCGACCGCGTCGAGTACCGTCCTGCGCCATGCCCCGACCGCGCCGGGCACGACGGTGACGGCATCGAAGCGCGTGAGCGCGCGGCGCTCAAGATTTTGCGCGGTCACATATTCGACCGCCTGCCAGCGCGTGACGAGGTTGACGCGATTGCCCACCTTCGCATTGCCCGCGATCGCGCCGATTTCAGGACCGGCAAACCAGCGCGCGAGTCGCGCGACCGTCGTGCGCTCGAACTGGGTGTCGGCGTCGAGCGCGATCACAACCTCCCCGGTGGCGAGCGCGAGACCACGGTTGAGAGCGCGCGCCTTGCCGCCATTGGCGAGCGTCAACAGGCGCACACGCTGATCTTCGCCGAACACACGCGTGACGATCGCGCTGGTCTCGTCCGAAGACCCGTCATCGATGACGATCGCCTCAAGCTGCACGTCCTCGCTTGCCAGCACGCGGCGCACCGAGTTTTCGATCACTCGCGCCTCGTTAAACGCAGGGATCAGGATCGACACGAAGCGTTCAGGGTCGATCGGCGGCGTCGCGGGTGTGGCGCGATCGAAGCGGGAGCGCAGCGCGAGCGCGGTCATCAACAGCGCGCGCCCCATGCCGAGCGCGATCGCCACGTAGAACAGCCATTTGATCAGCCACAGCAGCCCCGCGAGCGCGAGGAATACGCCGACATCGGCGCGCACCGCGACGAGATCGAAGCCCCTGACCTCGGGCATCACCGCGCTGCGCGGCAGGCCCGCGAGCTTCGACAGCGGCACGATGGTCAATCCGCGCGCCCTCAGGCCATCGATAATCGCGGGAAGCGCGGCAACGGTCTGCGCGCGGTCGCCGCCGCCGTCATGGAGCAGGATGATCTGTTCCGTTCGCTCGGACGAATTGGAAGCGGCGCCCGCGAGCGCCGCGCGCACGATTTCGGCGGCACCGGGCCGTTTCCAGTCGCCCGGATCGACATGCAGCCCGACGTTCAGATAGCCGTCGCGCTGCGCGATCAGCGCGGGGATCAATTCGTCGGTCGTCGTCGGCTCGGCGTCGCCGAAATAGGGTGCGCGGAACAGCCGCATCGACCGGCCTGTATAGGCCTGAACTAGCCGCTGCGTCGTGTTGAGTTCGATGCGAATGCCGGTCGCGGAGACCTGCGACATGTTGGGGTGGGTATAGCTGTGGTTGCCGATCTCGCTGCCGTCGGCGATGATGCGGTTGAGCAGGCCAGGATGCGAAATCGCGTTTTCGCCGACGACGAAGAAGGTCGCGGTCGCGTGCCGCGCTTCGAGGACATCGAGAATGCGCGGCGTCCACGTCGCGTCCGGCCCATCGTCGAAGGTCAACGCGATCATACCCGGCCGGTCGCCGCCGCGCCGCACGACGAACGGCGTCGGCAGATGGACGAAATGCTCGTCGCGGATCAGCCCGGCCTTGTCCGCGGTGATGGCGCGAAGCCCGTCGCGCGGCGTCGCCTCGATCCGCAACAGCTCGCCGTTGCCCTCGACATCGACGTTGCCGACCGGGCGGATGACCGACAGATCGGGGACAGGTCCGCCCTGAAAGCCCTTGAGCACCGGCCAGAAGCCGGGATCTTCGCTTCCCAGCCGCCATAGCGCGACACCCGCCACGCCTTCTGCATCCGCGGCGCGAAGCTGATTCCACGCGCTCGCGGCGTCGAGCATCCAGATAATGTGAATTGACCCGTTTTCTTCATACGAGAAACTGCTGTTGCCCGACGCCGCATCAAAGCGCGGCACGGCATCGCTGTCGTTCGCGGCGAGCCACGCCTCTTCGTCGGAGAGGTTCTCGGTCGTGCCGTCGTGCCAATCATAGCCATAGTTGCCGACGGCGACGATCGCCTTGGCCGCCGGAACTTCGCGCAGCGCGCGCTTCAAATTGGCGACGAACCACGCCTGCGACCCGACAGGGCCGGGCGGATAGCCGGGCGAATGCTCGTCGTAGTCCATCAGGAACAGGCGATCCGCGATGCGCGCGAAAGGCGCCAGGCGCCATTCGATGTCGTCGATCGGCACCGCGAGCGTGACCAGCCAGCGGCGCGGCGCGAACGCGTGCTTCACCTCGGCGAGAAAGCGCAGATAATCGCCCTGCGATCCCGGCGGCAGCTCCTCGAGATCGAAGACGATTCCCGCGCCGTGCTCGCGGACCACGAGCGCCTCAACCGTGCGAAGGAACGCCGCGCGACGGACCGGCGAATGCAGGATTGACGCCATTCCCGCCCCGTCCCATTTGTCGTTGGCCGCGTTCTGGACCATCGGCAACACCTTCGGCCGGTTCGCCGCGCTCGCGACGATGCGATCGAACGCGGGATCGGCGGGAAAGCTGGTCTTCGCGCCGCCCTGGGTGATGCTGCCGAGCGCCGGAACGACCCAGTCGAGCTGCCCCACATGCCGCGCGAGCGACGCCTTGCTGTCGGGATCCCACGGCACGTAGAAACCGACCGTCATCTGGTTGATGCCTGACGCGCCCCGCGCCGCCGCGGGCAGCCAAGCGCCCAGTCTTTCCTTCAGCCTGCCGATCTGCTGCTTCAGCGGCCGCGCCTGGATGCGCTCGCCGACCGGATGGATCGCCAATGGGATCGAAACGTGCAGCACGGTCAGCGCGAATCCCGCGGCGGTCAGCACGATCAGCAGCAAAAGCGCCGCGAGCGTGCGCTGCGACCATTTCCGTCGCTTGCCCGTGGCATCGTAGAAGATCGGCCGTTCCAATGGATCGTCCTATTTGAGCAGCACGAGTTCCTCGGCCATCGTCGGGTGCAGCGCGACAGTGTCGTCGAACTGCGCCTTGGTCAGGCCGGCCTTGACCGCGATCGCCGCCGTCTGAAGGATTTCCGCCGAATCCGGGCCGATCATGTGCAGCCCGACGACGCGGTCGGTCTCGCCGTCGCACACCATTTTGTAGAGCGCGCGCTCGTTGCGGCCGGCCAGCACGTTCTTCATCGGGCGGAAGTCCGAGGTATAGACCTTGACCGAGCCAAGCCTGTTCTTGGCCTGGCTTTCGGTTAGCCCGACACCCGCCATCGGCGGGTGGCTGAACACCGCCGAGGGGACGTTGGCATAGTCGACGCGGTGCGGCTTGTTCCCGAACACCGTGTCGGCGAACGCCTGACCCTCGCGGATCGCGATCGGGGTCAGCTGGATGCGGTCGGTGACGTCGCCGACGCCGTAAATGCTCGCGACGTTCGACCGGTTGTCCTCGTCGACCTTGATCGCGCCCTTCGGCGTCAGCTCGACCCCGGCTTTTTCCAGCCCTAGGCCCTTGGTATTGGGATCGCGCCCCGTGGCGAACATCACGCAGTCGACTATCACCGGCTCGTGCCCCGACATCGACACCGTAAGGCAGCCGTTCTTTTCCTTCTTGATGCCCTCGAACGCGGCGTGGAAGCGGAACTCGATCCCCTTCATCATGCTAATCTGGAGCAGCCGGTCGCGGATCGATTCGTCGTAGCCGCGCAGGATCACGTCGGTGCGGTTGATCAGGATGACGTGCGCGCCGAACTGATGGAAGATGCCGGCGAACTCGTTGGCGATATAACCCGCGCCGGCGATCAAAATGCGCTTTGGCACTGCATCGAGATGAAACGCCTCGTTCGAGGTGATGCCGTGCTCGTGCCCCGAGCAGGACGGGATCGACGGCGTCGCGCCGGTCGCGACGAGGATTGTCCTGGCTGTGGCTTCGCGCCCGCCCTTCAGCGTGATGCCGTGCGGACCGGTGACCACCGCGCGCTCGGCGATGATCTCGACGCCCTGGCTCTCGAGCGTCTGGATATAGGCCTGGTTGATCCGGTCGACCTCCTCGAACACGTTGTCGCGCAGCACGGTCCAGTCAAATTCGCACTTGTCGGGCACGTTCCAGCCAAAGCGTCGCGCGTCGGCCAGATCCTCGGCGAAGTGCGCGCCATAGACGAGCAATTTCTTGGGCACGCAGCCACGGATCACGCAAGTGCCGCCGACACGGTGCTCCTCGGCGATCGCGACCTTCGCGCCATGCGCCGCCGAAACCCGCGCCGCGCGCACCCCGCCCGATCCCGCGCCGATGACGAACAGGTCATAGTCGTAGTTGGCCATGCTCATTTTGTCCCCGTCGCATCGATATAGGTCACAACCCGGCCTTTGCCATCAGCGCGCGCGTCGAGGCGTCGAAACTCGCGCGTGCCTTCTCGTCGTCGACCGACTTCGCCATTTCCTTGCCCAGCTCGACCCCGAACTGGTCGAACGGATTGATGCCGAGCAGCGCCGCGTTCGTGAAAACGCGGTGCTCATAGAAAGCGATCATCGCGCCGAGCCGCGACGGATCGAGCCCCTCTAGCAGGATCGTCGTCGAGGGCCGGTCGCCCGGATAGGCGCGCGTCGCGTCGGCGTTCTTGCGCCCGGCCATCAGCGCCGCGCCTTGCGCGAAAGCGTTGGCGAGCAACTGGCGGTGATGCTCGGGATCGAGCGCGTCGCCTGGCTCAATGCACGCGACGAATTCGACGGGGACGAGGTGCGTGCCCTGGTGAAGCAGCTGAAACACCGCGTGCTGCGCATCGGTGCCGACGCCGCCCCAGGTGATCGCCGCGCTCGGCCGGTCGAGCGGGTTGCCGTCCACGGTCGCCGACTTGCCGTTCGATTCCATCTCGAGCTGCTGGAGATAGCTCGGCAGCAACCGCAGTCGTTCGTCGTAAGCGAAGCAGGCGCGGGTCTGGCAGCCGGCAAGGTGGGTGTAGTAGAGATCGGCGAAGGCCGCGCGCAGCGGCAGGTTGGCGGCGCCATCGGTGTCGAGGAAGTGCCGGTCCATCGCCGCCGCGCCGTCGAGCATTTCGGCGAAGTCGTCCCATCCGGCGGCCAGCGCGATCGGAAAACCGATCGACGACCACAGCGAATAACGCCCGCCGACCGCTTCGGAGAACGGCAGCACGCGGGTTTCGTCAACCCCCCATTCGACCGCCTTGGCGGGCGCGGCAGTGAGCGCGATGGCGCGGCCATGGGCATCGGCGACACCGTTTTCGCGCAGCCATTCGAGCGCGCTCGCGGCGTTGATCATCGTTTCGGTGGTGGTGAAGGTCTTGCTGGCGACCGCGACCAGCGTCGTGGCCGGATCGCAGGCGCGGAACGCGGCTTCGAGCGCGAGCCCGTCGATGTTCGAG
>JACDGO010000119.1 GCA_013821585.1 Sphingomonadaceae bacterium | reverse complement strand
GTTTAACGCTCAGACGCGCTCGTAGCGGGCACGCTCGGCGCGCACCTGATCGGCTGAATATTCCGGCGCGGCGTCGTCGAAGCGGGTCCAGCCGCCCGCCTGATAGTCCCGACGTCGGGTAGCCACCTCCACCGCCCGGTCGTCGCGGAGAATCGGCGTGACCACGTCCACCAGTGCGTCGTCGACCTTCGCCGTGACCAGCGTCCCGCCGCGGCGGACTCCCTCGGCATACACATGCGCGTCCTCCTCCGGCACGCCGGCATGGGTCAGCCCGCCGATCAGGCCGCCTGCGGCACCGCCGACAGCGGCACCGCTGACCGCACCGACCGCGGTGGATGCAAGCCACCCAGCCGCGACGACCGGGCCCAGGCCCGGGATCGCCAACAGGCCAAGACCAGCGAGCAAACCGCCTACGCCGCCGACAGCGGCGCCAATGCCGGCTCCGGCACCCGCATCCTCAGCAGCCGCAGTGCCCGTATCGGCGCCCGCGACTCGCTCACCGTCGGCGTTGCTGGCGACGATGCTGATATCGCGGTGCGGCACGCCTGCCGCCTCGAGATCCTTCACCGCCCGTTGGGCGTCGTCGTATCGGTCGAAAAGACCGGTCAGAGTCTTGGTCATGATTATTCTCTCCTATTTACCGGCCCGGATCGGGCTGGCTTCTTGGCTTCGTCCGGATGTCCTCAGCGCGCTGCGCGAAAGACCAAATGGTAAAGGAACAACACGGCAACCGCGCCGACGACAGCGACGAGCAGACTGTAGATGTTCAGCCCCGTAACGCCGACCGCGCCGAACTGGTTGAACACGAAGCCGCCGACGACGGCGCCGACGACGCCGAGCACGATGTCGAGCAGCACGCCCTCACCAGTCCTATTAACGAGCTTGCTGCCAATAAACCCGGCGACCAGGCCGAGGATGATCCATGCGATAATGGACATTCGTCTTCTCCAACGATCAGCCGGAATGATTCCCGGGCACGCTGAAGGTATGTCCTGGGTACAGGCCTTCAAAGATGCGCCCGCACCCATTCGACGGGTGCTATTGCACCAATGAGTGCACTTTTATTGGGGCTCGTGCGCGCCGATGTGATGCCCACGGTCTCGCGCCCAGATGATCGCTTCGGCGCGATTGTGCGCCCCCATCTTGCCGTAGAGCCGGGCAACGTGGTTGCGCACGGTGTTGCGCTTCAGCGAAAGCGTCTCGGCGATCGCACTATCGCTCTTACCTTGAGTGATCAGCGCGAGCACTTCACGCTCGCGCGTAGTGAGATCTACAGGCGGGGTGCCGCTGCCAAGCTTCGGGCTGGGATCGCGCAGTGCCGCGAGGCGGTCCATAATCTTTTGGCTCAGCCAGCTCGTGTCGCGCATCGCACCCTCGATCGCCGCGATCAGGTCGAGTTCGGTCCGCTTGCGATCGGTTATGTCCTGGAAAGCGGACAGCAGGCAGTATTGGCCGTTGATCGTAACCGTCTCGGCCGACACCAGGCAAGTGACGAGCTTGCCGTCGCGCGTCTTCAGTTTCAGTTCGTAGCTTCGGAACGAACCGCTCTCGGCGACCTTGCGGTCGATTTCGCGTCGCGCCGCGCTGCTCTCCCACAGTTCGATGTCGGCCGGCCTGCGACCGATCACCGCTTCGATGCTCCAACCTGTCACAGTCAAGAAGGCGTGGTTGACGTTGAGGATGCGGTGTCCGTCGAGACTGCTGAGCATCATCGGGACGGGTGCCAGCCTGAACGCCGTCGAGAACCGCTCTTCGCTCTGGCGGAGCGCCTCCTCCGCCCTCCGCCGCGGTTCAAGATCAGCGAAAGTGAAGATCATGCAAGGCTCGTTGGCGAGCTCCGCAGGGTGCCCGGCCAGTAGTATCAGCTTGGTTCCTCCGGCTGGAACCGGGAGCTCTGCCTCCATCTGCGGCACGGTCGCCCCCTCCTTGAAGAGCGACTTGGCCTTGTCCTTCTTCTCGGCACCCTCCAGGATATCGATGTCGTACATGGTGCGGCCGATGATCTGATCTTCACTATAGCCGCTGAGTTCCAGAAATCCTTCGTTCACGCGGACGAACCGCAGATCCACCAGACGCACGATCAAAGCCGGTGCCGGATTGGCGTTGAACATGCTTTCGAAGCGCTCCTCGGCCTCGAACGCGTCGGTGGCATCGTCAATAACGAGCACCAGGCAGTTGATCTCTCCAGCTGTGTCGCGCAGTACGATCCCACGATACCGGTGCACCCAGTCTGGTTCTGGCTTGCCCATTCTACAGACGTTGACGACCAGATCGTCGAAGCCGTTTCCGCGGCACAGGCGCGCCATCGGGTAGTCGCGAGCGCTAAGCTGGCGGCCGTCGCGCAGCGCGAGTTTAAAGCGCTTCTGGTATTGCGTCGCGGTGGCGCCAAGAGCCTCCACACGATCCACGCCGTGCATCGCCAGCGCCGAGACGTTCGCCCAGACGATGCGACCATCGGCCTCTAGCTGGACGACGCCATCGGTCATGTCCGCAATGATCTGGTGAAGCTGTGCTCGGTCTGGGGGACCAACATGCGGCTCGCGCTTCACCATCGTGCTTCTCCTCTGCCGTAACTGATCTGGCGA
Organism: Sphingomonadaceae bacterium; assembly: GCA_013821585.1. GTDB lineage: Bacteria > Pseudomonadota > Alphaproteobacteria > Sphingomonadales > Sphingomonadaceae > Sphingomonas_O. The sequence goes on along the minus strand of JACDGO010000119.1, from coordinate 3,874 downwards.
GAAGCCAACGCATCGGCAACGCCCGTGACAGCGCTGACAATCACGCCCGAGCTTACGGCAAGTCAATCAGGAGGAACACCAATTCGCAAGCGCGCTTCCGGGCAGGGGCATAAACGAACGGCCGCTTCCGGATCAGGCGAGGTTGCACGGAACCACGACTATTGGGCGGATTGTGTTGAAAAAGTCCCGGCGAGCACTTCAGTTCCCGATTTTCAGCAACAATGATTCAACACTGATTCGGTTATTGAGCCATTGTTGCTCTCAACCGCCGAGGCGCGTTCGATCATTGCAGACAAAATCCGGCTGCGGACTTTTTCAACACAATCGGGCGCGTGGCTGCCCCAGGCCGAACGACGTGGCGTCGACCGATTCCACGATGTCGGCCATTCCGTCTTGGGAATTCGCGACTCAGTGAAAATCATGGCTGCGCATTTTCAGCAGCTCCTCCTCGTCCGGCACCGCGTTGAAGGGTGGATTCGACAAGGTGCGTCCCCGCGGTGGCCAAGCCGGGTCACGGGGATCGGGTCCGCCGCCATTTTTCGCGCCGTCGCCTCGTCCGGGTGCGACCGCGAACTCCATTCTTCCGATCGAGCGAAGCATGTTGTCATGGTTGATAATCCGGTCGCAGATGATGTGTATGACCTCGCCCTCCTTCTGAAGTTGTCCGCGCATCGCGATCATCGAGGAGGACATGACCTGTCGGCGGTATGTCTCGAACCGGTCCGGCCATAGGATTCCGTTGGCAATGCCGGTCTCGTCCTCGATCGTCACGAACAAGACGCCCTTCGCCGAACCGGGGCGCTGACGAACGAGGATCACGCCAGCGACTTCGACGTTGCGACCGTCGCGAATGGTCGCGAGGTCGGTGCAGCGCACGATCGACATCGCACTGAGCCGCTCGCGCAGGAAGCTGACCGGATGCCGGCGTAGCGACAGCTGGAGCGAACGATAATCCTCGACCACCTCCCGGCCGGCGGTCATTGGCCGCAGCGTCACCACCGGCTCCCGGCTCTCTGGTGAAAATCCCGGTGCGCGCGCGTCGGCCGCAGCGAATAGCGGCAATGGTGCCTCGCCAAGCCCCTTCAGCTTCCACAGCCCCTGGCGCCGGTTCTCGGCAATCCCGTGGAAGGCGTCGGCTTCAGCCAGCCGCTCGATCGCGAGGCGCGGGACACCGGCGCGGTGCCAGACTTCCTCGACGTTATCGTAGGCGGCAGGCCCGCGCGCACCAACGATCGCTGCTCCATGGACGTTGGCGAGCCCGCGCACCTGCCGGAAGCCGAGTCGCACCGCCATGTAGCGGCCGCCGTTCGGCTCCAACGTACAGTCCCAATGACTGTCGTTGATCGACACCGGGCGAACCTCGACGCCGTGTTTGCGCGCATCGCCGACGATTTGCGCGGGCGCATAAAAGCCCATCGGTTGCGCGTTGAGCAACGCCGCGCAGAACACGTCGGGATGGTGATGTTTCATCCAGCACGAGGCGTACGCGATCTTCGCGAAGGACGCGGCGTGGCTCTCTGGAAAGCCGTAGCTGCCGAATCCCTCGATCTGCTTGAAGGTGCGCTCGGCGAAGTCCTTCGGGTAACCGCGCGCGATCATGCCGCCCACCAGCTTGTCGTAGAAATGGCTGACGCCGCCGGTGAGCTTGAACGTCGCCATCGCGCGGCGCAGCTGGTCGGCCTCGACGGGCGTAAAGCCAGCTCCCACGATCGCGACCTTCATCGCCTGCTCCTGGAAGAGGGGCACGCCGAGCGTTTTCTCCAGCACCGCCCGCAACTCGGGCTTGGGGTATTCGGGCACCTCCTTGCCCTCGCGACGTCGCAGATAGGGATGGACCATGTCGCCCTGGATCGGCCCGGGCCTAACGATCGCCACTTCGATGACGAGGTCGTAGAAGCGCGCTGGCTTGATCCGCGGCAGCATCGACATCTGCGCGCGGCTCTCGATCTGGAAGACTCCCAGCGTGTCGGCTTTCTGGATCATCGCATAGACGTCGGGGTCGTCGTCCTGCAGGTCGGCCATGCCGACCTTGATTCCCTTCATCTCCTCCAGCAGGTTGAAGGCGCGGTTCATGCAGCCGAGCATGCCAAGCCCGAGCACATCGACCTTCATGAACTTCAACGCATCGATGTCGTCCTTGTCCCATTCGATGATCTGCCGGTCTACCATCCGCGCCGGCTCGATCGGGACGAGATCGTCGAGCTGATCCTGGGTGAGCACGAAGCCGCCTGGATGCTGCGACAGGTGCCGCGGCGTTCCGATCAGCTGACGGGCGAGCTGGAGTGTCAGCTTGAGCCGATGATCCTCGCTGTTGAGGTTTAGGCTGGCGATCTGCTCGTCGGTAATGCCGTCGACCGACCAGCCCCAGACGAGGCCGGTGAGCATCTTGGTCAGGTCGCGCGGCAGACCGAGCGCCTTGCCGACCTCGGCGACCGCGCCGCGGGTGCGATATCGCGTCACTACCGCCGTGAGCGCGCTGCGCTGGCGGCCATAGGTTTCGTAGATCCACTGGATGATCTCTTCGCGGCGCTCATGCTCGAAATCGACGTCGATGTCGGGCGGCTCCTTGCGCTCGCCTGAGACGAACCGCTCGAACAACAGCTCGTGCTGGATCGGATCGATCGAGGTGATCCCGAGCATGTAGCAGACGCAGCTGTTCGCGGCCGAACCGCGTCCCTGGCACAGGATTCCACGTCGCCGGCTCTCGGCGACGATCGCGTTCACGGTGAGAAAATAAGGCGCATAGCCGAGCTGGTCGATCAGCCGTAGCTCGTGGTCGATCTGCTCGCGATATCTCGGCGGCAGCCCTTCCGGAAACATGCGCATGGCAGCTTCCGCGGTCAGCGCGGCCAGCGCCTCCTGCGCCGTGCGCCCGGCGATCACCTGCTCGTAGGGATATTGGTATTGGATCTCGCCGAGATCGAACCGGCATTGCGCGGCGATGTCGGCGCTGGCCTGGATGGCATCCGGGAGGACCGCGAACCGGCGCTCCATCTCGGTCGGTGATTTGAGATTGCGATCCATGAAGCGCTCGCGCCGGAAGCCGAGCGCGTCGATCGTGGTCTTCTCGCGGATTGCCGACATGACGTCCTGAAGCGGCCGCGCCTCAGGCGTGTGATAGAGGACGTCGCCCGTCGCGACGCTGCGCACACCGACGTCGCGTGCGACGGCATCGAGCTGATGAAGCCGGGCCATGTCGTCGGGCCGGCGGCGCAGCGCCAGCGAGAGGTAACCGCGCGCGCCAAACATCTCGCGCAGCTCGGCGAGGTTTGCAGCAGTGGTGGCGTCCGGCATATCCGGCAGCAGGATCGCGACCAAGCCTTCGGCACGGGCAGCGACGTCGGCCCAATCGAGAACGCAGCATCCCTTGCCGCCGCGCGTCTTGCCGGCAGAGAGCAAACGGGTGAGCCTCGACCAGGCGGCCCGATCGGTCGGGTAGAGCAATAGCGCGCGCCCATCGGTCAAAGCGACGCGCGCGCCGGGGATCATCCGCACCTTGGTCGTTTTCTGACCATCCCAGCCGCGCACGACGCCGGCGACGCTGCCCCAGTCAGCCAAGCCGAGTGCTTGATGACCAAGCAGGGCGGCAGCCGCGAACAATTCCCCGGGCGAGCTGCTCCCGCGCAGGAACGAGAAATGGCTCGCGACCTGGAGCTCGACGTACGGCATCAGCCGAACGACCCGTGCATGTACCAACTGAGGTCGCCCGTAGGTGTCTCGATCCCGTCGCCACGGCGAAACAGCCAGAAGCGCTCGCCGTCCTTGGTTTCGACCCGGAAGTAATCTCGCACGGCCCAAATTTCGCGCGCGCTCCTCCACCATTCGCCGTGGATGCGTTCGGGACCGTCGCCGGCGACGACGTGGTAGGTCGTGC
>JACDGO010000118.1 GCA_013821585.1 Sphingomonadaceae bacterium | reverse complement strand
CGCATAGCCTCGCAGCGGATTGTCGTCGTTTCCGCTCCAAATCCCGCGCAGCGCCGAGAGCCGTGCGCCGCTGGCGCCAGAATAGGCGGAGCGGAGCGCGTCGGCGGGCGTGCCGCCGCGGTCGGAAGGATCGGTTGCGTCATAGACCTGGCCGTAGAGGTCGGCGAGCGCGGCGCTCGAGAACACGCCGAGCGTCGCCGCGCGATCGGCCTCCGCGAGCCGCATCGCGGGGTCGAACAGCGGCGCGCGCGCGGCCCATGCTTGCACTTGCGGCCCGACGGTCGCGAACAGCTCGGCGGGAATCGCGACGCCGGTCGCCGTCGCGAGTCCGTAGCGCCACGCCGTTAGCTGGTCGACGCCGTCCCACTGGATGGTGATGGCGCGGCGCGTGTTGGTGCCCGCGCCGGCGACCTTTTCTGCAAGGAGCACGTCGATCCCGCCGACTCCGCGCGTCTGCCGCGCCTGCGCGATCAGCGAACTCGCGGTGCCGCCCTCGCCGGACAGCCCCGCGCACATCGCCTGCGCGAGCAGCCACGCCGCCTTTCCGCCCTGCGCCGCACCGGCGTCGGCGATGCCGCACAATGCCGCGGGATCGGCCGACGCGAGCGCCGCCTGCATCGTGGCTTCGTAGAGCCACGGCGTATAATTGTCGGAGTCGACGCGTTGCGCGAGCGTGCGCGCGTCGTCCGCCTCGCCCATCCGCACCAGCAGCCACGTCCGCTCGGCGACCCAGTCGGCGCCGCCGATGCCTGTCGGCGTCGCGCTTTGCGAAAGAAGCGCGCGGCGCAGCAGGATCGACGCCCAGCGCGACGCGATCGGCGCGTTCAGGTTGCGCATCAGGCTGGTCAGATAGCGTCCGTCGCTCCCGCCGAACGCGCCCGCTCCAAGACCGCCGGCACCCTCCGCGAGCAATCCGACCCGGTCGAGCGAGCGTCGTGCTTCGGCCGGAAGATCATAGACCTCGACGGGCGCGGCGGCGTTGTCGAGCGTGCTGTCGGCGGTCGCCTCCTCGGGTGCCGCGATAGCGCCATTGTCTATCAAGGGCGTGGGCGGCTGCTCGGCGGGCTGACCCGGCGTCGCCGGCGCGGCAGGGGGCGGAGGCGCTGCGGGCTCGCCGAACCCCGGCGGCAGGATCGATTCCGGACTGCGCTGCGCGATCGCCGGCGCGAGCGCGATGAGCGCGGTCGCGCCACCCAGCGCGAGCGCCAGCCGCCTAGTGCGAAAGGGCATTGTCGGGAACGATCTTTTCGACGTGCGTCGTCGGCTTGGTCGTGTCGATCCGCGACAGCCACACCGCGCCCCCGATGACGATCAGCAGGACGAGGATCAGGGCGACGAGTCGGGACATGGGCTGAGGCTCTCGGTTGGCGGCGCGGCGTCTTTGCCCCATCGCCCGGCGCGCTGTATAGCCCCCGCCGCCATGCCCGCCAACGCCGCCCGCCGAACCGTCGACGCTCCGCGCGCGATCGTGCTCGTCGGGCTGATGGGGGTCGGCAAGTCGACCGTCGGCCGGCGGCTCGCGCACCGGCTCGATCTGCCCTTCGTCGATGCGGACGCCGAGATCGAGGCGGCGGCGAGCCTTTCGATCGCCGAGATTTTCGAACGCTATGGCGAAGCGCATTTTCGCGACGGCGAACGACGCGTGATCGCGCGGCTGATCGACGGATCGCGCAAGGTGATCGCGACCGGCGGCGGCGCGTTCATGAACGACGCGACGCGCGCGCTGATCCTCGAACGCGCGACGGCGGTGTGGCTCGACGCCGACATCGACACGCTGGCTTCGCGCGTATCGCGCCGCGACGACCGGCCCTTGCTGCACGGCCGCGACGCCCGTGCGGTGCTGACCGACCTCGCCGACCGCCGCAATCCGGTCTACGCGTTCGCGCCAATCCACGTGCGCACCGAGCCCGCGCCGCACGACGCGACCGTCGATGCGATCCTGCGGCAATTGCGCGCATGACGGCGATTACCGTCGGCCTTGCCGACCGCAGCTACGATGTCGTCGTCGAGCCGGGCGCGCTCGGCGTGGCGGGCGAATATCTCTCCTCCTTCGTGCGCAACGGGCGGCTGATCGTCATCGCCGACGCCAACGTCGCCGTCGCCCATCTCCCGACGCTCGAGACCGCGATGAAGGGCGTCAGGATCGACGCCATCGTCTTGCCCGCGGGCGAGTCGAGCAAATCCTGGGCGTCGCTCGAAACCTTGTGCGACGCGCTTTTGGAGCGCGAGATCGAGCGCGGCGAGGCGGTCGTCGCGCTTGGCGGCGGCGTGATTGGCGACCTCGCGGGTTTCGCCGCCGCGATCGTCAAGCGCGGCTGCTGCGTCGTGCAGATTCCGACGACCCTGCTTGCGCAGGTCGACTCCTCGGTCGGCGGCAAGACCGCGATCAACGCGCGCGCGGGCAAGAACCTGATCGGCGCGTTCCACCAGCCGGGCCTGGTGCTGATCGATCCCGAAACGCTCGACACGCTCCCGCCGCGCGAGCTCCGCGCGGGCTATGCCGAGATCGTCAAATATGGGCTGATCGACGATCCCGCGTTCTTCGCCTGGTGCGAGGCGAACGGCGCCGCGCTTCTCGGCGGCTACGCCGGCGCGCGCGTCCATGCGATCGTTCACAGCGTCCGCGTCAAGGCGGCGATCGTCGCCGAGGACGAGCGCGAGACGAGCGGGCGCCGCGCGCTGCTCAACCTCGGCCACACCTTCGGCCACGCGCTCGAAGCCGAGACGGGCTTCGGCGACGCGCTCCTGCACGGAGAGGCCGTCGCGGCGGGCATCTGCCTCGCCTTCCGTTATTCGGCGGCGCGCGGCCTGTGCCCGGAAGCGGAAGCCGCCCGCGTCGCCGCCCATTTCACGGTTGTAGGGCTACCGACCGGAGCGCGGAGCGCGGGCGTCGGCGCGCCGGGCGCGGCGCTCGCCGCGCACATGGCGCACGACAAGAAGCGCGAAGGCGGCGCGGTACCCTTCCTGCTCGCGCGCGGCATCGGACAGGCTTTCCTCGCGCCCGACGTCGCACTTGATGATGTCGCGGCGTTTCTCGACGGCGACGATGGCTGACCTGTTCGGGCTGATCGAAGCGGGCGGAACGAAGGTCGTCGTCGGCGTCGGCTCGGCCGTCGGCGACATTCGCGCGAAGGTCCGCATTCCGACGACCACGCCCGCCGAAACGCTCGGCGCCGTCATCGCCTGGCTGCGCGGCGCGGCGGCCGAACACGGCCCGCTCACGGCACTCGGCGTCGCTTGCTTCGGCCCGCTCGACCTCGATCGCGCCTCGCCGCGCTGGGGCTTCATCACGCGCACCGTGAAGCCCGGCTGGAACGACACCGACGTCGCCGGACCGCTCGCTGCGGCGTTCGGATGCCCGGTCGGCTTCGACACCGACGTGAACGGCGCGGCGCTCGCCGAGCATCGCTGGGGCGCGGGGCGCGGTCACGAGGTTTCGGTCTATGTCACCGTCGGCACCGGCATCGGCGGCGGCGCGATCGTCGATGGAAAGCCCGTCCAAGGCGCGGGCCACCCCGAAATGGGGCATTTCCACCTCCCCCGTCACCCGGACGACGGCGACTTCGCGGGGGTCTGTTCATTCCACGGCGACTGCCTTGAAGGCTTGGCGAGCGGCCCCGCGATCGCCGCGCGCTGGGGCGCGTCGCTGTCGGAGCTACCGCCCGGTCATCCCGCGCACGCGATCGAGGCGCACTATCTCGCCCACGCCGCCGTTGCGCTTCAAGCGATCCTCGCGCCCGGCGTGATCGTTCTCGGCGGCGGCGTCATGGCGGCCCCTGGCCTGCTTGACGCGGTGCGCGCGAAGGCCGCGGCGCTCGCCGGCGATTATTTCCCGGATGTGCTGAACCTCGCCGCGCCCGCGCTCGGCGGCAACGCGGGACTGCTCGGCGCGCTCGCGCTCGCGCAGGACGTCCAGTGCGGCTCGCCCATCACGAACGGCTCGAACGCGTCGAGCGGCGGCGGCTCGATCGTCCTGCGATAGGGCGAGGCTTTCTCCGGCACCCGCACGAATTCGAGCGCCGGATCGGCTTCCTGGGCGTCGATCGCATCCTCCCCGCCGCATTCGATCAAGGCGTCCGCCGCCTGCCGCCGCTCCGCGCACGCGAGCAGCGCCGCGTCGATCGCCGCCTTCGCCTCGACGTCGAGCGCCACGCCCTCGAAGCCGCCCAGCGCCCCCGCCAGTGAATCGTCGCGCGCCGCTCCGCCTTCGCCATTGCCGTTGATGACCGTGCGTCCGTTGTCGTGGAGGCCTCCGCCCCGACGCCGCCATCCTCGCCGCTCGCGCTCGCCCGCGTCGAGAAATAGTTGATCGTCGTCCGCTTGCCGTTCGCGTCCTGCCCGTAATGGCGCAGGCAAAACACCAGCAGCGCGTCGTTGCGCTTGCGCCGAATGCGCGCCAGCGTCCCGCCGACGAAATAGGGGATCAACTCGCCCTCGATCGCCCGCTCGAACGCGATGTCCTTCAGCCGCGTCACGCCGAAATCGGGCGCCGCGTCCCACGCTCGGCGAAACTCCTCCGCCCCGGTCGCGCGCCGCAGCATATAGCAATTGGCCTGCGCCATATCGACCATCTCCGCCGCCCGGCTGACGCAGCCGGTGTCCGCGAGCGCCTCGATAAACGCCTTCTGCCGCTCGGGCGTCCAGCCGTCATGCCGCTGTTTCTGGCGCGGCACGGGTGCGAAGTGCTTTGTCAGGCCGCCACTTCCACATTGGCCACTTCCGTCGCCTTCACCGCCCGGAACGCTGGCCCAATGCTAAGCCGGCGCGAAAGGTCAGGGTCGCCGGTCCGCGCCGAAAGCGAGGCCGGCCGGCATTCGCGGAGTCGGCGATCAGCAGTCTCTGATCGTTCGCCCGCTCATGCCGCCACCTTCGCCCTGCTCGCTCGCTTACGCTCATGCGGATCGAGGTAGCGCTTGCGCAGCCGGATCGACTTGGGCGTCACCTCGACCAGCTCGTCGTCGTCGATATAGGCGATCGCCTGTTCGAGCGTCAGGCGCTTGGGGGGCGTCAGGCGGATCGCGTCGTCCTTGCCGCCCGACGCGCGGAAGTTGGTGAGCTGCTTCGCCTTCATCGGATTGACTTCGAGGTCGTCGGTCTTGGCGTTCTCGCCGATGATCATGCCTTCGTATAACGGCTCCTGCGGCGCGACCATCAATATGCCGCGCTCCTCCAGAAAGCCGAGCGCATAGGCGTTCGATTCGCCGCTGCCGTTGGAGATCAGCACGCCGTTCTTGCGCCCTTCGATCCGCCCCTTGTGCGGCCCGTATTTCTCGAACAGCCGGTTCATGATCCCGGTGCCGCGCGTGTCCGATAGGAACTCGCCATGATAGCCGATCAGACCTCGGCTCGGCGCGCTGAAGGTGATGCGCTGCTTGCCGCCGCCCGAGGGGCGCATGTCGGTGAGCTCGCCTTTGCGGATCGCCATCTTCTCGACGACCGTTCCCGCATAGTCCTCGTCGACGTCGATGACGACCGTTTCATAGGGCTCCTCGCGCCCGTCCGGGCCGTCGCGGAACAGCACGCGCGGGCGGCTGATCCCGAGTTCGAAGCCCTCGCGCCGCATCGTCTCGATCAGGACGCCGAGTTGGAGCTCGCCGCGCCCAGCGACTTCGTAGCTGTCGCGGTCGGCCGCCTCGGTCACCTTGATCGCGACGTTGCTCTCGCCTTCGCGGAACAGCCGGTCGCGGATCATGCGGCTCGTCACCTTGGTGCCCTCGCGCCCCGCCATCGGGCTGTCGTTGACCGCGAAGCGCATCGATAGCGTCGGCGGGTCGATCGGCTGCGCGTGGAGCGGTTCGGTGACGGAAATATCGGCGATCGTGTCGGCCACCGTCGTGTGCGTCATTCCGGCGATGCAGATGATGTCGCCCGCCTGCGCTTCCTCGACCGGAACGCGCTCGAGCCCGCGGAACGCCAGGATCTTCGACGCGCGCCCGGTCTCGACCACCTTGCCCTCGGGATCGAGCGCGTGGATCGGCATGTTGATCTTGATCGAGCCGCTATAGACCATGCCCGTCAGGATGCGGCCGAGGAAATTGTCGCGGTCGAGGAGCGTGACGAGGAACTTGAACGGGCCGTCGGGGTCCGCGCTCGGCGCGGGCACATGCTCGACGATCTTGGCGAACAGCGGATCGAGCGTCCCTTCGCGCACGTCGGCCGTTTCGCCTGCGTAACCATTGCGCCCGCTCGCGAAAAGGACAGGAAAATCGAGCTGCTCGTCGGTCGCGTCGAGGCTGACGAACAGGTCGAACACTTCGTCGAGCACCTCCTGCGCGCGCGCGTCGCTGCGGTCGATCTTGTTGACGACGACGATCGGCTTGAGGCCGAGCGCGAGCGCTTTTCCTGTCACGAACTTAGTCTGCGGCATCGCGCCCTCGGCGGCGTCGACGAGCAGGATGACGCCGTCGACCATCGACAGGATGCGCTCGACCTCGCCGCCGAAGTCGGCGTGGCCCGGCGTGT
>JACDGO010000117.1 GCA_013821585.1 Sphingomonadaceae bacterium | reverse complement strand
TTTGCCGGGCGGTGAAATGGTGCATTGGATAGGTTTTTGCTCGTAGAACTTTTTAATGTCGCTGCTCACCCATCCATACGCGCCGAACGTCTTGCGCTCGTCCGTGTCGATTAGAGACTTGGTGATTACTTCTCGGCCGTCCTTGAAACCGGTGGACTCCACGGTCATGAGACACCGGCCCGGACGTTCGCTGTAATGGTTTTGGAATGTGGTCGTCATGTCGCCATCAGCCTTGCTCTCGTCGTAGCCAAGCGATGTGAAGTAACGTTGCGATCGGACTGAACATGACTGTTTGGCTGCGCCTCGGAGGCGTTGACAAACTGACGCATCCACAAACGGATTGAGACGATGTGGATGAAGCCGAGATAGGTGTCGGCGGTTTTGTCGTATCGGGTTGCGAGGCGGCGGGCGTTTTTGAGTTTGTTGAAGCAGCGTTCGACCATGTTGCGCAGAGCATAGATCGCGGCATCGACGGGAAGCTGGATCAGCCGGTTCCGCTTGGTCGGGATCATGGCGACGCCGCCGCGCTTTTCCATATCTTCGCGAATGAAGTCAGCGTCATAACCCTTGCCGGCGAGCAGCACCCTGGGCGCTGGGCCATCGGCGTTCATGACCGGCAGATAGCCTTTGTAATCGGAGACCTCGCCGCCCGTGAGCGCAAAGGCTATGGCAAGCCCATCGCATTGATGCGGAGATGGATTTTGGTCGTAAAGCCACCATTTGAGCGGCCAAGACCCTGACGCGGAGTCCCCCCTTTAGCGCCGGCTGAACACTGGTGCGCCCGGCTTATCGTGCTGTCGATCATCTGCAGGCTGGGGTTGCCACCCCCGCTGTCGTTGAAGGCTTCGAGCAGCACCTCCCACAAGCCCGACAACGTCCAGCGCCGGAACTGACGGTAAACCGACGCCATTTGCCGAAATGCTCATGCAGGTCGCGCCACGCGACCCCCGTTCGCGCAATCCAGAAAATCCCATCCAGAACAAGGCGATGATCCCTCGGACGACGCCCGCTCCGCGCGCCGCGCTCGATCACGAATGGCTCAAGACACGCCCACTCTTCGTCGCTCATCAAACCCCGGATCAAGGCAGCCTCCCCAAAAGCGACCTTGAATCAGAACTCACCCCTGTTGGGAATTCCCCCCGCCACGGTAAGCCGCAAGTTGGTCGAAAGCGACGCGGCCCAACGCTCCCGCCCCCTAACTCGAGATATACTCCCTCAGCGCCGCCGCCTCGCTCTCGATCTTGTCGATGCGGTATTTGACGAGGTCGCCGATCGACACGAAGCCGATCACCGCGCCGTCCTCGACCACCGGCAGGTGCCGCACGCGCCTGCGCGTCATCAGTGACAGCGCGGCGATCACGTGCTGTCCGGGCTCGACGGTCAGCGCGGGGCGGGTCATCACGTCGCCGACGCGCGCGTCGAGCGCCGCGGGGCCGTTCTTGGCGAGCGAATAGATCACGTCGCGTTCGGAAAAGATGCCGACGACCTTGCCGCCGTCGATCACCGGCACCGCGCCGATCCGCCGCTCGGCGAAGAAGGCGACCGCTTCGGAGACCTTCGCGTCGCTGCCGACCGAGATGACCTCATGGCCCTTGCCGTCGATGATCGCCCGGATTGTCATGAGCTGAACTCCTTCGTTCCCGCCGCTTGATGATTCCACTTACCGCAAGCAAAGGGAAGCCATGCCGCGCCCCGACCTCGACGATCCCGAATACGCGCGCTTCGCGTGGGGCCGCTACAAACGGCTGATGCTGTGGATGGCGCTTGCCTCGGCGGGAGCGACCGTGGCGGCGCTGATCCTCCTACGCTGGATGATCGGGCCGATCCCGCTGTACATGGGCGTCGCGACCGCGCTTGGCGTGTTCCTCACGGTGCTGCTCGCCGCCGTGCTGATGGGACTCGTGTTCCTGAGTTCGGGCAGCGGCCACGACGAAACGATCCGCGACCCCTTCGAGGACTTGAATCCATGACGATCGACGAACCGATCCTGCGTGTCGTGCCGCGCCCCGGCGACATCAACTCGAACGGCCATATCTTCGGCGGCTGGGTGCTGAGCCAGATGGACATCGCCGGCGGCATCGTCGCCGCGCGCGTCGCGCAGGGGCGGACCGCGACGGTCGCGATCGAGACGATGGAATTCATCGCGCCGATCCTGATGGGCGACCTGATCTCGGTCTATGCCAAGGTCGAGCGGCGCGGCCGAACCTCGGTCGCGATCCGCGTCGACGTCGTCGCCAGCCGCGACCGCGGACAGGCGGAGGTCAAGGTGACGAGCGGCGTCTTCACCTTCGTGGCGCTCGACGACGCGTTCAGGCCGAGGCCGCTGCCGGCGGAGTAGCTTGGCAGCAGCATTCTCGTTACGAGGCATATGAGTACGCGCGGAGATTCCCATGCGCACGAATATCGTTATCGACGACGCACTCATGCGCGAGGCGCTCAGCGTCACGGGGATCGGCTCGAAGCGCGAGGCGGCCGAGCAGGGGCTGAGAACGCTCGTGCGGCTCGCGCAGCAGTCGGAGATCAGGCGTTTTCGCGGAAGCCTTGTCTGGGACGGCGGTCTCGATGCTATGCGAAGCGACGATGCGCCTGCCTGATCCGTCGCGCGCAATTTTTCGCCGCGCCTCACTGCGACTCGCGGATTCGCGCGGGTTAGCGAGAAATTAACCTTTTCCCTTCAGAGCATTTTTGGTTAATGGATCACGGCGTCGAGCGGGTTTTCACACCCGCCGCCGCCCAAAACAGGGTTGCAAGGGGGTCTTTGGATGCGCGTACTCCTGATCGAAGACGAGCCGACGACCGCTAAGGCGATCGAGCTGATGCTCACCTCCGAGGGCTTCAACGTCTATACCACCGACCTGGGCGAAGAGGGCCTGGATCTCGGAAAACTCTATGACTACGACATCATCTGCCTCGACCTGAATCTGCCCGACATGCACGGATACGACGTGCTCAAGAAGCTGCGCGTCGCCAAGGTGCAGACGCCGGTTCTCATCCTGTCGGGCATCGGCGAGATGGATTCGAAGGTGCGCTCGTTCGGCTTCGGCGCCGACGATTACGTCACCAAGCCGTTCCACCGCGACGAGCTCGTCGCGCGCATCCACGCCGTCGTCCGCCGTTCGAAGGGGCACAGCCAGTCGGTCATCCGCACCGGCAAGCTCGCGGTCAACCTCGACGCCAAGACGGTCGAAGTCGATGGCGCGCGCGTCCATCTGACCGGCAAGGAATATGCGATGCTCGAGCTGCTTTCCCTGCGGAAGGGCACGACGCTGACCAAGGAAATGTTCCTCAACCACCTATACGGCGGGATGGACGAGCCCGAGCTCAAGATCATCGATGTCTTCATCTGCAAGCTGCGCAAGAAGCTCAGCCTCGCCTGCGGCGGCGAAAACTACATCGAGACCGTCTGGGGCCGCGGCTATGTGCTGCGCGATCCGGAAGAAATGCTCGAGCCCGTCAAGGCCGCGTAAGAATTCCCTGACTACCCGGGGGCGTGAAGAGGCCGGCGGCGCGAACAAGCGCCGTCGGCCTTTTCGTTGACGCCCCGCCCCTCGCCCGCCATGAGCGGCCATGCTCAAGCGCCGCGGGCTTCTCTTCGTGCTTTCCTCGCCGTCGGGCGCGGGCAAGTCGACGATCGCGCGGATGCTGCTCGCGTCCGACCCGACGCTCGCGATGTCGGTCTCCGCGACGACGCGGCCGATGCGGCCCGGCGAGGTCGACGGGCGCGACTATCATTTCGTCGATCTCGACCGCTTCAGGACGATGGTCGCCGATGGCGACTTTCTCGAATGGGCGCACGTCTTCGGCCACCGTTACGGCACGCCCAAGGCGCCGGTCGACGCAGCGCTGGCGAGTGGGCGCGACGTTCTGTTCGACATCGACTGGCAGGGCGCGCAGCAATTGTTTCAGCAGGCGGGCGGCGATGTGGTCCGCACCTTCATCTTCCCGCCGTCGCTGACCGAGCTCGAGCGGCGGCTGCGCCATCGCGGCACCGATCCCGACGCGGTGATCGAGGCGCGCATGGCGCGTGCCGCGGCGGAGATCAGCCACTGGGACGGCTATGACTATGTGCTGGTCAATGAGGACGCCGACGCCTGCTTCCGCAGCGTCAAGACCATCCTCGACGCCGAACGGCTGAAGCGCAGCCGCCAGACCGGACTGATCGGCTTCGTGCGGAGCCTGACGCGCGCGGCCTGATATTTAGGGGAGAGAGCCATGATCCGCATTCTCATCGGCAGCATCCTGGGCGGCATCGTCCAGTTCGTCATCGGCGCGATTTTCTGGGCGACGCCGCTCGCCAAGCTCGCCTTCACCGCATTGGGCGACCCCGAAACCGCCGATTTGCAGACCGCGATGGCGCGGACGCTGACCGCGACCGGGAGCGGCACCTATTTCGTGCCGTCGCCGGAGACCGCGGCGGGGACCGCGCTGATGGGCAAGGGACCGGTCGCGCTGATCTTCTTCAACACCAGCGGCTTTCCACCGATGGACGCGGGCGCATTGCTCGTCGGCCTCGTCCTCTCGGTCGTCATGCTGTTCCTCGTCGGAACCGCGCTGTCGCTGCTCGACAGTTTCGAGGCGCGGCTGAAGGCGATGCTGTTGTTCGCGGCGGCGACGGTGCTCTACTTCATCCTCGCGATGCCGGTGTACAATGTGTTCCTGCCGTGGGGCTGGTGGATCTATCTCGCGGTCGCCGATTTCCTCGCGTTCACCGCGGGCGCGTTCGTATTGATCCGCTGGTTCATGCCGCCAGCAGCGCCAAGAACCTAGCCCCGGCGAGAAAGTCGGCGCGCGCCTGGTCGCGCGCCTGCGCCGCGAGCGCGTCCTCGCCCCAGCGCCCGGCCTGCCACAGCTCGTCGAGGTGGCAAGCATCGAACGCCGCTTCCGCGCCGATCGCGCCTTCGAGGACGCCGAGCGCCGCGACAAGCGAGCCGCCGATCGTCACGAGCGGCGCGAGACCCGCGAGGCGGAACGCGTCGAGCGCACCGACGACTGCGCCGAGCCGGGCAACGGTAGCGGGCGGCTGCGCCAAATGGACGATGCCCGTCGTCACCGCGAAGGCGACGTCGTAGCGGCCCCGCGCCCATTCGAGCAGCGGATTCCACGCTTCGGCCTCACGCGCGACCAACTCGGGCGGCGCTTCGGCGCGATAGGCGAGCAGCTCGCTCTCCGCATAGCGCGCGAGCGACGCGGCGAGATCGGGGCCGGCACGGTCGATCGCGGCATTGGCGAGGCCGGTCAGCGGCATCGCACGCGGATCGACCGTCTCGCCCGCCCCGCGCCATTCCTCGGCGACCGCTTGGGCGAGCGCCGAGACCGGCAGCGTCAAAGCAGCGCGCGCGGGTGTCCTCGCCAGGCGGCCGTCGAGCGCGATCGCGCCGTCGATAATCGTGACGTCCTTCCAGAAACGCTTCACCGACTGCGCCACCGCCGCGCGAGAAGGACGGGAAGGACGAGCACCGCGAACGCGCCGAGCGCGATCAGGATCGTGCCCAGCACGTCGGCGGGCTCGATCCAGCGCTTCGCGACGATCGAGATGCCCGCGAAGGCGAGCACCACGCCCGACAGGCGGATCGCGCCGAGCGCGAAGAAACGGCGGGCGGCGGGATCGTTCACCGCGCGCCCCGCGCGCGACGCTCGCCCTTGCGCGCCTTTCGGCGCGACTTGGCGGCGGCCGCCTCGGCGCGCTTCTTTCCCTCGGGCGTCGCCGAAGGCTTCGGCGTATCGAGCGGCAGGGCGTCGCCGAGCAGTTCGTCGAAGCCGAGGTCGGCCATGCTCTCCGCGAAGTGCGGCGGCAGCGCGGCGGTCACATCGACCGCGCCGCCATCGGGGTGGTCGATGCGGATGCGCCGCGCGTGAAGGTGCATCTTGCGGCTGATCGTTCCCGACAGAAACGCGTCCTTGCCGCCGTATTTGCCGTCGCCGACGATCGGGTGACCAATCGCCGCCATATGGACGCGCAGCTGATGCGTGCGGCCAGTGAAGGGCTGAAGCTCGACCCAGGCGGCGCGATTGCCCGCGCGCTCGACGATGCGATAGCGGGTGCGCGCCGGCGATCCCTCCTTTTCGTCGACGTGCATCTTCTCGCCGCCCGTGCCGGGCTGCTTGGCGATCGGCAGCTCGATCATGCCGTCGCCGATCGGCGGCACGCCAACAACGAACGCCCAATAGACCTTGCGCGCGGTGCGGCTCGCGAAGGCCTTGGCGAAGTGCGCGGCGGCGCGTGGGGTGCGCGCGACGAGCAGGGCTCCCGACGTGTCCTTGTCGAGGCGGTGGACGAGCTTGGGCCGCCCTGTCCCGTCGTCTAACGCGTCGAGCAGGCCGTCGACATGCTCGATCGTGCCCGAGCCGCCCTGCGTCGCGAGGCCGGGAGGCTTGTTGAGCACCAGCGCGGCGGGATCGGAATGGATGACGAGATCGCGCGCGAAACTCGCTTGATCCTCGGTGATCGTTGTCCGTTCGCGCCTGGGTCGCGACGCGGCGGCGGGTTCGGCGGGCGGCACGCGAATCGTCTGGCCGGTGGCGATGCGGTCGCCCGGCGTCGCGCGCGCGCCATCGA
>JACDGO010000116.1 GCA_013821585.1 Sphingomonadaceae bacterium | reverse complement strand
GCGGCGGCCCTTTGGCGGTGGACCGAACGGAGGTGTCCGCACAGATTGGGATAGTGATGATTGACCCCCGCCTAACACCATTGGCATCGACCGGGGGTGCGCCACGCCAGCCGCCGTGTTGATGCTCGCGCAAAGCGATCAGTTCATCGACGTACGCAATTCTGAAACTCAGTCTCATGCGGCCCCCGGAACGTAAAGTTCGCCGCCGTAAAGCCTGAATGTCTCGCCGATTTTTTCATTCCCGCCTCAGCCTCCTCGGCAGCGATGAAGGTTTCCGCCCCCGCGTTCCATTTTCACCGCGAAGTCCCTAACCTCTTGCATGATCTTCATCGAGCAGAATTTCGGCCCGCACATCGAGCAGAAGTGCGCGGTCTTGGTGCCTTTGGCGGGGAGCGTTTGGTCGTGATATTGCTCGGCGGTGTCGGGGTCGAGCGACAGGTTCAACTGGTCGCGCCAGCGGAATTCGAAGCGGGCGCGGCTTAACGTGTTGTCGCGGAGTTGGCGGTGGGGCGGCCCTTCGCCAGTTCGACGGCGGTAGGACGCAGTCATCGGCTACCGACAAGCAGGTCGGCAGCTGCCTTACTCACTCAGCCGATGGCGCGGACGCCGTTCTCGGCCCAATCCCGATCGACATCGACGCCTTGTTCGGCCCATTCGTCGCGGGTCCAGCACCTGACCTGCTCTACAAGGCCCCCGGTAAAGGCCTCGATATGCATGCAATATTTGGTCTCGAGGTTTCCGCCCGGGGCTGCTGTCATCTCGGTTCGATGCGCGCTTGCGGGCGAAGCCGTCGAAGCGGCGGCGATGATGCTCAGAGCCAGAACCGATGTCTTGTGTGCCATGTCGTTTCTCCTTGGTGGCAACGTGGCGCGCCCTTCCTAGCATTTATTTCGCGCGGGCGCGACTCGTCTACTTGGCGGCGGGTAGATAGATTTCGCCGCCGGTTTCCTTGAACGCCGTGCTCATCGCGGCCATGCCAGCTTCGGCGTCTTCCGCCGCAAGGGCGGCGGCCCCTCCACCATTCGCCGGAAGGGACGAATGGTCCCCCTCCCCGTTCCGGGGTGGATTTGCAGCGATGAACGCGTCCGCACTCTGATTCTGCTTCGCCGCGAAGTCGCGGACCTCTTGCGTGATCTTCATCGAGCAGAATTTCGGGCCGCACATCGAGCAGAAGTGTGCGGTCTTGGCGCCTTCGGCTGGAAGAGTCTGGTCGTGATATTGCTCCGCGGTGTCGGGGTCGAGCGAGAGGTTGAACTGGTCGCGCCAGCGGAATTCGAAGCGCGCCTTTGACAGCGCATTGTCGCGCATCTGCGCCGCCGGGTGGCCCTTCGCCAGATCGGCGGCGTGCGCGGCGAGCTTGTAAGTCACCACGCCGACCTTCACATCGTCGCGGTCCGGGAGTCCTAGATGCTCCTTGGGCGTGACGTAGCAAAGCATCGCGGTGCCGTACCAGCCGATCATCGCGGCGCCGATGCCGCTGGTGATGTGGTCGTAGCCCGGCGCGATGTCGGTCGTGAGCGGCCCGAGCGTGTAGAAAGGCGCCTCGCCGCACGCCTCGAGCTGCTTTTCCATGTTCAGCTTGATCTTGTGCATGGGGACGTGGCCCGGCCCCTCGATCATCACCTGGACGTCGTGATTCCAGGCAATCTTCGTGAGCTCGCCCAGCGTGTAGAGCTCGGCGAACTGCGCCTCGTCGTTTGCGTCGGCGATGCTGCCAGGGCGGAGGCCGTCGCCGAGGCTGAAGGCGATGTCGTACGCCTTCATGATCTCGCAAATGTCCTCGAACCGCTCGTAGAGGAAGCTCTCCTTGTGGTGGGAGAGGCACCATTTCGCCATGATGCTCCCGCCGCGCGACACGATGCCGGTGACGCGCTTCGCGGTCATCGGGATGTAGGGGAGGCGGACGCCCGCGTGGATGGTGAAATAGTCCACGCCCTGCTCGGCTTGCTCGATCAGCGTGTCGCGGAAGATTTCCCAGCTCAGATCCTCGGCGACGCCGCCGACCTTTTCGAGCGCCTGATAGATCGGCACGGTGCCGATCGGCACGGGCGAATTGCGGATGATCCATTCGCGCGTGTCGTGGATGTTGCGGCCGGTCGACAGGTCCATGACGGTGTCCGCGCCCCAACGGATCGACCAGACCATCTTGTCGACTTCGTTCGCGACGTCGCTGGCGACGGCGGAGTTGCCGATGTTGGCGTTGATCTTGACGAGGAAGTTGCGGCCGATCGCCATCGGCTCGCTTTCGGGGTGGTTGATGTTGTTGGGGATGATCGCGCGGCCGCGCGCGACTTCGCTGCGGACGAACTCGGGAGTGACGTAATCGGGGATTTCCGCGCCGAAGTCCTCGCCGTCACGGATGTGGCCGGCGATCCGGTCGCGGCCCAGGTTTTCGCGGATCGAGACATATTCCATCTCGGGCGTGATCATCCCGCGCCGGGCGTAGTGCATCTGGCTGACGTTCATGCCGGACTTCGCGCGCAAGGGGCGCTTGATGACGTTGGGGAATTGCGGAACACCCCCGCTACGGTCGGGACCGAGCTGACCGTTATCCTCGGGCCGCGTCTCGCGCGCGTCGTAGCTTTCGATGTCGCCGCGGCCCGTGATCCACTCGCGGCGGAGCTGGGGGAGGCCGCTCAGGATGTCGATGCGTGCGTCGGGGTCGGTATAAGGGCCGCTGGTGTCGTAGACGCGCAAGGGGGGCTCGCCCGAACTCGGCTCGAGGTCGATCTCGCGCATCTTCACGCCCAAGGGGCCGACGTGGATTTTGCGCGATCCCCGGATCGGGCCGGTCGTCACCTTGGGGGTCGGGGCGGAATAGTCGGCCATGCGCGCTCTCCTTGTGCCGGAGTGCGAGCGCGGATGCGAACCGCTCCCTCCCTCCGCCGGTGTCAGCCGGATCAGGTTCGGCGGGTCGCGCGGAATTGCGCCGCGCCTCTCAGCCTTTTCGGCTCCCCGGGGAATGGGGCGAGGTTAGGCGGGTTCCGTCAGAATGTATAGCCGACGCCGATCGCGCCGGTGAACTGGTGGTTCGAGCGCGTGATCGGTGAGCGCCTGAACTCGCCGAGGAACACGCCGTAGCTTCCGCCCGCGAACAGCGCGAAGCCGTGGCGCAGATCGCCCGACAGCGACAGCGCCGCGAGGCCTCCGAAGGTCACGTCCTTGAAGCCGCTTCCCGGCGTGAATCCGGGCAGCCCGCTCGCCGCCGACTGCGCGGGCGTCACGCCGAAATACGTGCGCGCATAGCGATCGCCGACATAATGCGCCGCCGCCGAGACGCCGACATAGATCGACTTGCTCAGCGGGGTTCCGTAGCTGATCTGCGGCGTGATGACATAGCTGTGGTGGGCGCCCGCGACGTCCTGATACCCCGCGACGGTGATCGAGAGATTGTCGTAATCCGATGTGATCACGCCGTTGATCGAATAGCCGACCTGTGCGCCGAGCTCGACGCCGGTGTCGAGCTTGCCCAGATTCTCGATCTGGAGGTCGTGAATGCTCTTCAGCCGCGTGCGGTCGAGCGTGACGTGGATGACGGGGCCGAACACGAACTTGCCGCCGGTCTTTTCGTGGCGCGGAATCGCGTCGACATAGAGGCCTGTGCCCTGCGTCGTGAACGAGATGCCCGAATAGGAGCCGCGAGCCTGCGCGGCGGGAATGATGTGGTTGTCGTTCGACCCTTCGAAGCGCGGCGTCGTCGCGGCTCCGATGCCGATCGTCAGGCTGTCGGTGTTCTCGCCCGAATTGTCGCTCTGCGCGAAAGCCGGGGCCGCCGAAATCGCCGCCAGCGCCGCGACCGCGTAAAATGTTGCGCGCATATGATGTCTCCCTGTCGTCCGCGCTAACCCACGAAAAAGGCGCGAGGTTCCGTGACTGCAAGTATTTGAGATGGACGGCTTCGTCTACCGCCCGAAAGTCCCGAGCCCGCGATCCGTGCCGCACAACCGGTCCCAAAAGCGGAAATAGAGCCCGTAATTGCATCTGTACTCGGCGTGATGGCGATGGTGATGGCTCGCCGTGATCAGCCAGCGCCCGACCGTTCCCTCGCGCATGAACCGGGGGAAAAGCTCCCAGCCCATGTGGTTGGTCACGCCCATGATCGTCATGACGAGGAGGACGAGCCCGAGCGCGCCGACATGGATCGGAACGGCGAACACCAGCGCCGGAATGACCACCGCGCCGCTCAGCGCCTCGATCGGGTGAAAGCTCATCGCCGCCCAGGCGGTCGGCGGCCGGCTCGCGTGGTGAACAGCGTGCGCGAGGCGAAAAGGCGCGGGCGCGTGGAGCAGCCGGTGCGTCCAGTAGAACCAGGCGTCGTGCGCCGCGAGATTGACGAAGACGCTGACCGGCAGCCACCAGAGCGGGAAGGCGTGGACGTCGGTGTAGATGCGCGTCCAGCCGCGGTTCGCCCATCCCCAGGCGACGATTCCCGCGGGCGCGCCATAGATCGCTGCGGAGGCGAGGCTCCATCCGATCTCGCGCCGCACCTGCCTACCGAGCCCGGCGTAAAGCCCCGGCCGGCCGATGCGCGTCGCCAGCGCGAACGCGCCGCTCGACAGCAGATAGCGCAGCCCGACGATCGATGTCATCACGAGCGCGGAAAGAAAGAGCGCGGTCATGCATTCCGTTTAGCGCTCCGCCAGTCATTTGGCACTATCGACGTTGGTGCGATAAAATGCTACCACCTGTTCCATGAACGGTGTCGAAAAGCTGTCGATCGCGCTCACGCGAGACCTCGCAACGAGCGTACGCGAGGCGGTCGACGCCGGCGATTATGCGTCGTCGAGCGAAGTCATGCGCGATGCGCTCCGGCTCTGGCGAGAGCGCCGCGGTCGCGAGCAGGAGGCAATCCGGCAATTGCGGGCGGCGGCGGAAAAGGGAATCGCGAGTGGTTTCGTTCCGCATGACGGCATGGATACGATCAAGGCGGAGGGATGGCGGCGGCTCTCCGGTCGCGCCCGCGCCTGATGGCGTGGCGCATCGTCCGTTCGGGCGACGCGACCGAGGATCTGACCGCCCTATGGGCCTATGTCGCCAAGCGCGACGCGGCCGCCGCCAACCGGCTGCTCGACCGGATCGAAACGCGCATTCGACGGCTGGCCGAATATCCCGGCATTGCTCGCGCGTGCGGCGACATTCTGCCTGGACTGCGTGGATTTTCCGTGGGGCGCTATCTCGTGCTTTACCGGCTCGATTCGCGGCGCGAATCCGTCGAAATCGTCAGGGTTCTGCATGCGTCGCGAGATCACCAAGCGCTCTTTTCATAGCGCCGGCCTTCCGGTTGCGCGGTTGCGCGGCTACGCGGGATCGATGAGCGACGACGCCATTCCCGCCGCGACCTTGGTGCTGTTTCGCGAGAGCGGCGCCGGCCCTGCCGAACATCTGTTCGTCGAGCGCGCGGGCACGATGGCGTTCGCGGCCGGCGCGATAGTCTTTCCCGGCGGGCGCGTCGATGCGGGCGACCGGCGGCTTGCCGAGGCGTTTGCCGATCTCGATCCCGGGGACGCCGCCGCGCGCGTCGCGGCGGTCCGCGAGACGATCGAAGAGGCGGGCGTTGCGGTCGGGATTAATCCTCGACCCGATGCAGGTCAGGTCGCGGCGCTGCGCTCCGGACTGCTTGAAGGCACGGTGTTCGCCGACTTGCTCGGCGCGCAACGGCTGTCGCTCGACCCGTCGCCGCTCGTGCCGTTCGCGCGCTGGCGTCCGAATTTTCGCGAGACGCGGGTGTTCGATACGCGTTTCTACCTCGCCGAGGCGGCAGGCGGAGCGGCGAGCGTCGACGCGACCGAGAACGTCCGGCTGTTCTGGGCGACCGCGCAATTCGTGCTCGACGAAGCGGCGGCGGGGCGCGTCAAGATCATCTTCCCGACCCGGCGCAACCTCGAACGCCTCGCCGCGCTCGGGAATTTCGCCGCGGCGCGCGCGCAAGCCGCGCAAATCGCGCCCGAGACGATCTCGCCGTGGATCGAGGACCGCGCCGGCGCGCCGCACCTCTGCATTCCAGAACGGCGCGGCTATCCGGTGACGGCGGAACCGATGGAAAGCGTACGGCGCGGTTAGTTCGGCAGCGCCGTCACGTCGATCTTGTCGACCCATTCGGGGTAGAACACCGGCTCGCGGTTCGACCAGCCGGGCGCGGTTGCGGCGGCTTCGCTGATCGACTGGAGAAGCGCGCGCCTGCGGTCGGGGTGGAGGTGCGGCAGCGACGCCGCGGCGCAAAAGGCGCCGGGCAGCCAGGGCCGCGCGCTCGCGCCGATCAGCCGTTCGTAGAGGAAGCGATAGGCGCCGAAGCCCGAAAGCCGGTCCTGGCCGAGGTCGAACGCGCTCATCGTCACCAAGGGCGCCATGAAGGGCTCGACGCAATCGAGCCCGCTGTCGTCGGGCACCGTGGCGCGCAGCGCATCGAGCCGTTCGTAGACGCGCGCCTGCGCCCGGATGCTCGCCGCCTCCACGGGATCGCGCGACCAGGTGTCGAGCGCGTCGCCGCGCGCGAGGCCGACGTCAAGCGAGCGGCGGATATAGCGCTGGGTCGCGGCGCCAAACCCCGCGAACTCCTTCAT
>JACDGO010000115.1 GCA_013821585.1 Sphingomonadaceae bacterium | reverse complement strand
ACAGGGACGATGACGTCGTCGCCCGCCCCCGCCCGCTCGACGCGCGCGCCGTCCTTGACCAGCGCGACGACGCGCCCCTCGCCCGCGGCGCTCGCATAGCCTGTGAATTCGGTGCCGCCCCTCTCGTCGGCTATGTCGAACCAGATGTCTTGCGATGCGGTGTCGCCCGACCCTTTCCATGCCGCGCGCGCCGCCGCCTTCTGCCGCGCCATCGCGGCGTCGAACCCCGCGCGATCGACCGCGATCGAGCGCGAACGCAGAGCGTCCTCGGTCAGGTCGTAGGGAAAGCCGAAAGTGTCGTAGAGCTTGAACGCGGTCTCGCCCGGCAGCGTCGCGCCCGCGTCCATCGTCCCCGTCGCCTCGTCGAGCAGGCGCAGCCCGTTCTGGAGCGTCTGGCGGAAGCGCGTCTCTTCTTGGAGCAGGGTCGCCTCGATCAGCGGCTGCGCGCGGACGAGCTCGGCATAGGCGCCGCCCATCTCGGCGACGAGCGCGGGGACGAGGCGGTGCATCAGCGGATCCTTCGAGCCGAGCAAATGCGCGTGGCGCATCGCGCGGCGCATGATTCTTCTGAGCACATAGCCACGGCCTTCATTGGCGGGCAGCACGCCGTCGGCGATCAGGAAGCCCGACGCGCGGAGATGATCGGCGATGACGCGATGCGACGCGCGCGCCTCGCCCACGGCAGGCGCCTTGGTCAGCTCGACGCTCTCGGCAATCAGCGCCCTGAAGATGTCGGTGTCGTAATTGTCGTGGACGCCCTGCATCACCGCGGCGATGCGTTCGAGCCCCATGCCGGTATCGATGCTCGGCTTGGGCAGGTCGAGGCGCGGACCGCCCAGAACCTGGTCATATTGCATGAACACCAGGTTCCAAATCTCGACGAAGCGGTCGCCGTCCTCGTCCGCGCTCCCCGGCGGGCCGCCCGGGATGTGGTCGCCGTGGTCCCAGAAGATTTCGGAGCACGGCCCGCACGGCCCACTGTCGCCCATCGCCCAGAAATTGTCCGAGCTCGCGATGCGGATGATGCGCGCTTCGGGCAGGCCGGCGATGCGCTTCCACAGGTCGAACGCCTCGTCGTCGGTATGATAGACGGTGACGGTCAGCCGATCCGGGTCGAGCCCCCATTCCTTGGTCAGCAGCCCCCAGGCGAGCGCGATTGCGCGTTCCTTGAAATAATCGCCGAACGAGAAATTGCCGAGCATTTCGAAAAAGGTATGGTGCCGCACGGTATAGCCGACATTGTCGAGGTCGTTGTGCTTTCCCCCCGCGCGCACGCATTTCTGGCTCGACGCGGCGGTTACGTAGGGGCGGCTTTCGAGGCCGGTGAACACGTTCTTGAACGGCACCATGCCCGCGTTGACGAACATCAGCGTCGGGTCGTTATGCGGCACCAGCGGCGCCGACGGCACGCGCGCATGCCCCTCCCCCTCGAAATAATCGAGAAACGCGCGGCGGATGTCGTTGGTCGAGGTCATTGCAAAACGGACTTAGGGGAGCGGCGCGGGCGGCTCAAGGAGGAGCTATTTGCTAAGTCGTGACTGAACAAAATCGCTCTACTGAGACAGGCCCAGCAAAAATGCAGCATTAGCCTCTGCCAAGCTCGAAAAACTCCACGTCTCCGGGGTGCGAAGGGTCTTCAAATGATATGCACGCTCAACAAGGGCATTGCCGCTTCGGAGTCCAATCTGCCAAAGTTCAACGCCCTGACCTGATTGCACCAACTTTCGCTCAGATCACACTGCTGTCCCCTTTCTTCGATGTCGCTCAACCCGCCCACTCGATCGACCGCTGCGGCTCGCTGAACCACATTGGCCCGCCCGCGGTCATGTGGAAGCAATCCTCGAGCCGCACGCCGAACTTGCCCGGAATGTAGATGCCGGGCTCGTTCGAGAAGCACATGCCGGGCGCGAGGCGCGTCGTCTCGCCGTGGACGAGGTTGACCGGCTCGTGGCCGTCCATGCCGATGCCGTGGCCTGTGCGGTGCGACAGGCCGGGGAGGCGATAGCGCGGTCCGTAGCCGAGGCCTTCATAGGAACGCCGCACCGCGTCGTCGACCGATCCGGCGGGCGCGCCAAGTTTCGCGGCGGCGAGCGCGATGCGCTGGCCCTGTTGCACCTCGCCGAACACCTTGCGCTGCTCGGCCGTGGCCCCGCCGAACGCGACGGTGCGCGAAATGTCCGACTGATAGCCGTCGACGGTGCAGCCGCAGTCCATCAGCACGATTTCGTGCGGGCGGACATGCTGCGGCTGGCCCGATCCATGCGGATAGGCGCTCGCCTCGCCGAGCAGGACGAGCGCGAACTCCGGGCTGCCACCGAGCGCGACCGTCGCCGCGTCGATCATCCCGCCGATGTCGGCGGGGGTCATGCCCGCCTCGATGAGCGGGATCGCGTGCGCATAGGCGGCGATGGTGACGTCGGACGCGGCCTTCATCAGCGCGATCTCGGCCGACGTCTTGATCATGCGGCAGCCGCGCACGACCGGGTTCGCCGAAACTATCCTCGCATTCGACAGCGCGGCGGCGAGGCCATCGCTCGCGAAGAAGCGCACCGTTTCCTCGATGCCGATCGCCGACCTGTCGAGCTTGCGGCTTTTGAGGAACGCCGCGACCTGCGCGATCGGGCTTTCGTCCTCCTGCCAGACGCGAACCTCGGCGGGGACGCCGAGCGTTTCGCGCACCGACGGCTCCTCGAAGAACGGCGTGACGATGCAGGGGTCGCCTTCGACCGGCAGGATCGCGGCGGTGAGCCGCTCGCTGCGGTGCCAGCGCACGCCGGTGAAATAGACCATGCTCGCGCCCGGCTCGATCAGGATCGCGCCGATATCGTTGGCGCGCATTATCGCGCGCGCCTTCCCAAGCCGCGCCGCGCGCTCGGCGCGGCCGATCGGGACGATGCCGCCAGTGATGGGCTTCAGCTCGGGCGCGGCGGCCCAGGCGGCCCAGGACGCGAGGCTCAACGCGCCCGCCGCGACGCCCGAGGCGAGAAGGTCGCGGCGCGTCATGCGTAAGCGTACGGCCCGCCGGCCGTCAGCGCCGCTTGAAAGGCAGGCCGTGCGTGGATGCGCGCGAGCCATTGCGCGAGCTTCGGGCGGCCAGCGTCGAGACCGGCGCGGGCGCGCGCGGCCTCCAAAGGAAAGCTCATCATCACGTCGGCGGCGGTGAAGGCGTCGCCCGCGAACCAGTCGCGGCCCGCCAGCTCGGTTTCGAGCCAGTCGAGATGCACGTCGATCATCGGCTGGATGCGCTTTTGCGCGCGCTTGCCGAACAGCGGCACGCGGCCGAGCGCGAGCTTCAAGAGCAGCGGCGGCATCAGCGAACCTTCGGCATAATGCATGAACTGGCGATAGCGCAGCGCCCCCTTGCGATCCGAAGGCGGACCGAGCGTTCCGTCCGCCTTTTCGACGAGATATTCGACGATCGCGCCAGTCTCGGCGATCACTTGGCCGCCATCGTCGATGACAGGCGACTTGCCGAGCGGATGGACGCGTTTGAGCTCGGGTGGCGCGAGCATCGTAACCTTGTTCCGCTCGTAGCGCCTTACTTCGTATGGCAGGCCAAGCTCCTCGAGCAGCCACAGCACGCGCTGCGACCGCGAGTTTTCGAGATGATGGACGATGACGGTCATGCGGCCCTCCCGTTGCGAACGTAGAGCGACGCGATCTCCTTGACCAGCTTGGCGGCGAGGATTGCGGTGATGCCCGAGGGGTCTCGCGAGGGATTGAGTTCGACGATGTCGGCTCCCACCAGCGGTGCGGTCTGGCGCTCGAGCGCGGCGAGCACCTCGCGCACCGTCAGCCCCCCGGGTTCGGGATGCGAGACGCCCGGCGCGCAGGCCGGGTCGAAGCCGTCGATGTCGATGCTGAGATAGAGCGGCCCCGCGAGCTCGGGAACGCGTCCGACCGTGAAGTCGCGCATCTCGATCGCCTCGACGCCGAAGCGCGCGGCCTGTTCGCGGCAATGGCGGTTCATCGTGCGGATGCCGATCTGGACGAGGCGGCGGGCGTGGCCCGCTTCCATGACGCGCGCGAAGGGCGAGGCGTGACTGCGCGGGTCGCCGCCGAAATTGTCGTAGAGGTCGGGATGCGCGTCGAAGTGGAGGATATCGAGCGGCCCGTGAAGCGCGGCGAGCGCCGCGACGACAGGGACGCTGATCGAATGGTCGCCGCCGAGGACGAGCGGCAGCGTCCCCTCGCCCGCCGCTTTCGCGACCGCCGCCTCGATCAGTGCGTCGTCGCCCGGCCCTTCGGTCAGCGGCAGGTCGCCCGCGTCGTCGAGCATCACGTCGATGCCGAGCTCGATGCCCGACTCGGCCGCCGCATTGCCGTGTTCGCTCGCCAATGCCGCGCGGATCGCGGAGGGCGCGGCGGCGGGGCCGCGCAGGAACGAGCTGTGGATGTCGGTCGGCGCGCCGATCAGGCGAACGCGCGGGCGGTCCCGCGCGCTCAATGCGGGCTTTGCGTCCACGCCGCGAGTTCGCAGCCGCCGGGCTCGCGGAAATGGAAGCGGCGGCCGCCGGGAAAGTCGAACGGCGCGCGCGTGATCACGCCGCTCGCCGCCACAACCGCGGCATGAACGGCGTCGAGGTCGCCGACGTGGATCACCGGCAGCGGCGCGGCGGTCGCCTCGGCGGCCTCGCCCTGAAGACCGACATCGACGTCGCCGGTGGTCGTCGCGGCATAGGTCGGGCCGAACGCGGTCAGCGACCAGCCGAACGCGGCTTCGAAGAAGTGCGCGGAGGCGCCGGCGTCACCGACCGGCAGTTCGACATAGTTGAGACGGGCATCGGTCATCAGCGCATCCTATCCGTTCGTCCCGGGCCAAGTCGAGGGGACGCCGTGCACGCATCCCCCAAACCGGCCCGAGGACGAACGGCGGGTGTTCGGCGGATGGCGACGGATCGCCGCCCCCGCCGGATCTCTCTAGTCGTCGTCCGCGTCGGGGCCGGCCATCAGCGCCTCGGCGACGTCCTCGGTCTTGCCGCGGATCGCGCGTTCGAGGCGGTCGGCGACTTCGGGATTCTCCTTGAGATAAAGCTTCGAATTCTCGCGGCCCTGACCGATGCGGATGCTGTCATAGCTGAACCACGCGCCCGACTTCTCGACGAGCCCGGCCTTGACGCCGAGGTCGAGAATCTCGCCGGTCTTCGAAATGCCCTCGCCGTACATGATGTCGAATTCGACCTGCTTGAACGGCGGCGCGACCTTGTTCTTGACGACCTTCACGCGGGTGGTGTTGCCGACGATATCGTCGCGCTCCTTGATCTGCCCGGTGCGGCGGATGTCGAGGCGGACGCTCGCATAGAACTTCAGCGCATTGCCGCCGCTCGTCGTTTCGGGTGAGCCGTACATCACGCCGATCTTCATGCGAATCTGGTTGATGAAGATGACGGTGCAGCGCGAGCGGCTGATCGAGCCGGTGATCTTCCTGAGCGCCTGACTCATCAAGCGCGCCTGCAAGCCCACATGGCTGTCGCCCATCTCGCCCTCGATCTCGGCGCGCGGGACGAGCGCGGCGACCGAGTCGATCACCAGCACGTCGACCGCGTTCGAGCGGACGAGCGTGTCGGCGATCTCGAGCGCCTGCTCGCCGGTATCGGGCTGCGAGACGATCATCTCGTCGATGTCGACGCCCAGCTTCTTGGCGTAACCGGGATCGAGCGCATGCTCGGCGTCGATGAACGCGGCGGTGCCGCCGATCTTTTGCGCCTCGGCGATCGCGTGCAGCGCAAGCGTCGTCTTGCCCGAGCTTTCCGGCCCGAAAATCTCGACCACCCGGCCGCGCGGCAGGCCACCGATGCCGAGCGCGATGTCGAGCCCGAGCGATCCGGTCGAGACCGCCTCGATCTCCATCTTATCCCGCGAACCCAGCTTCATCGCCGAGCCCTTGCCGAACGCGCGATCGATCTGCGCGAGCGCCGCCTCGAGCGCGCGCGTGCGCTCGGTTCCCGCTCCGCCCTTGTCCGCAGCCGTCGCCATGTCCGAACCGATCACCTTCAATTGCACCGCCATTGGTCCGCTCCCTCGTAGCCGATCCGCGCATCGCGTCAACGCGCCTCACGGGGCCATGTATCTGATTTGTTCCTACAGAACAAGAGTGGAACGAAAATTTATTTGGCGTTATTGTACTTCGCATACCCACGGCTCGAGCCCTTGCCTTGATGTAGGCCTGCCGTAAGATGTGGCGCACACTGCGCAGCGGGGGCGCGAAATGAAAAGTTTCGACTCAAGAGCCTACAGCATCAACGACTTTATCGAGTGGGAGCGGCAAAAGCAGCTCGAGCTCAACCCATTCTTTCAGCGCCGGGGTGTGTGGAGCGACAAGGCCAAGAGCTACCTCATGGACACCATCATCCGAGGCAAGCCGATCCCGAAGTTTTTCATCCGGCAGAAGCTAAACGTGATGACCAAAACCTCTCTTCGCGAGGTCGTCGATGGTCAGCAGCGGCTGCGCACAATCCTAAGCTATCTCAGAGCCTGAACGGAAAGTAGTTGAGCGATATCATAGGTTTGTGATTCAGCCATCTTTGTCGAGAAGCTGGAGAACCACATGGCCTGGGATGATATCGCTCGTGAAGAGTATAAGCGGACTGGAT
>JACDGO010000114.1 GCA_013821585.1 Sphingomonadaceae bacterium | reverse complement strand
CGAGGCGCGTGACCTCGCTCACCGTGTCTGTGACGCGCGCGAAACCCTTTTCCGCAGCACCGGCGCGCGCGACGCCGTCGCCGACATCGCGGACGAACGCTTCGGCCTCGCGCGTGAGCGATCCCATCGTCTCGCCGATCTCCTCGGTCGCGGCGCGCGTGTCCTGCGCGAGCTTCTTCACCTCGGCCGCGACGACCGCGAAGGTTCGCCCCGCGTCGCCGGCCTTCTCGGCTTCGATCGCCGCGTTCAGCGCGAGCATGTTGGTCGTCCGCGCGATCGAATCGATCATCTCGGTCGTGCGGCGGACCTGATCCAGTGCGCTCGCGAAGCTGGTGATCTGCGTGCCGAGGCGCGCGACGAGCGTGGTCAGCTGGCCAAACTCCGTGATCGACGTTGCGATCGTCGCGCCACCCTCTCCCAGCCGCTTGCGCGCGCTTTCGGAAAGCATCCGCGCCTCGTCGGTCGCATCGGCCACCTGACGCTGATCGGTTTCGAGCGAGGCCATCACCGCCTGCAATTCGCCCAGCGTGTCGATCTGCCCGCCGATGCTCGTCGCGACCTCGGCGACCTTACCGGCCGCGTCCGAGCAGCCGATGGCGAGCTCGCCCGACTGGCGCGCGGCCTTGTCGACGAGCTGGGGATCGGCGGCCTCTATTTTCTGGTGGATCATGCGCGCAGCGCTAACGCGCATTTGTTGAAGGCAGCTTAACCTTGCCGCATACCGACTGCGATGTTCTTCAATTTCCTCGACGAGCTACGCGCGGCGGGCATCCCGGCAAGCATGAAGGAGCATCTCGTGCTCCTGGAGGCGCTCGACCGCGACGTGATTTCGCGCGACCCCGAGCAATTCTATTATCTCGCCCGCGCGACCTATGTGAAGGACGAGGGGCTGATCGACCGCTTCGACCAGGTCTTCGCCAAGGTCTTCAAGGGCATCCTGACCAGCTATGGTGCAGAGAACGCCGAAATTCCCGCCGAATGGCTGCAGGCGATCGCCGAGAAATTCCTGACGCCTGAGGAAATGGAGGCGATCAAGTCGCTCGGATCGTGGGACGAGATCATGGAGACGCTGAAACAGCGCCTCGCCGAGCAGCAGGGCCGGCATCAGGGCGGAAACAAGTGGATCGGCACCGGCGGAACGTCGCCGTTCGGCAACAGCGGCTACAACCCCAAAGGGGTGCGCATCGGCGGCGAGGGCAAGCACGGCCGCGCGCTTAAGGTGTGGGACAAGCGCGAGTTCCGCAATCTCGACTCCACCAAGGAACTCGGCACGCGCAACATCAAGATCGCGCTCCGCCGCCTGCGCTGCTTCGCGCGCGAGGGCGCGGCCGACGAACTCGACATCGACGAAACGATCGACGGCACCGCGCGCAACGGCTGGCTCGACATCCGCATGCGCCCCGAGCGGCACAATGCGGTCAAGCTGCTGCTGTTCCTCGACGTCGGCGGATCGATGGACCCGCACATCAAGCTTTGCGAGGAGCTGTTCAGCGCGGCGACGAGCGAATTCAAGAACCTCGAATTCTTCTATTTCCACAACTGCCCGTACGAAGGCGTGTGGAAGGACAACCGTCGCCGCTTTTCGGAGCGCACGCCGACGTGGGACGTGCTCCACAAATACGGCCACGACTATAAGCTGATCTTGGTTGGCGACGCGTCGATGAGTCCCTATGAGGTCAGCCATCCCGGCGGCTCGGTCGAGCATTTCAACGAGGAACCGGGGACAGTATGGATGCACCGGCTAACCACGACCTATCCCGCCGCCGCGTGGCTCAATCCCGTGCCGCAAGCGCATTGGGGCTATTCGCAGTCGATCGCTCTGCTGCGCGAGGCGATGGGGGGGCGCATGTATCCGCTGACGCTTGCCGGCCTCGACGATGCAATGCGCGGCCTCACGCGCAAGAATTGATGGCGGCGGCGCAGGACGCGATGGCGCTCGCGCAGTCGGGGTGCGGCGGCGAAGCGGTCGCGCTGCTCGAAACGGCGACCGACGGAGACGCGCTCGCGCTGCTCGGGCTGTGGCGGCTCGAAGGAAGACTCTGCCCGCGCGATCCCGTTGCCGCGCGCGAGTGCCTGCGGCGTGCGGCCGAGCTGGGCAATGCCGGGGCGGCGCGAATCTGCACAGGCTTCGTCGCCACCGGAACCGGTGGCGCGGCGGACTGGCGCGCGGCCGTCGCGTTGCTCGGTGACTGGGCGGATCGTGATCCGCTCGCGGCGCGCCAGCGCGATTTGATCGCGGCGATGGTGCTAACGGCGGACGGCGCCCCTGTTGCGACGTTCGAAGGCGAAGAGGTGAGCAGCGCGCCCGAAATCGTGCGCTTCGCCGACCTGTTCTCGATTGACGAATGCCGCTTCCTGATCGACGTCTCGCGGACGCGTTTCAAGCCCGCGCAAATCTTCCACGAAGGGAAAGGCCGCTTCGTCAAGGATCCGGTTCGCCGCTCGGACAGCGCGGGCTTTCCGCTTACCGCCGAATGGCCGCTGGTTCATGCGCTCAACCGCCGCATCGCCGCCGCGAGCGGCACCCATGTGCGCCAGGGCGAGCCGCTGCAATTGCTGCGTTATCGCCCGGGCGAGCGCTACAGTCCGCATCTCGACGCGGTTCCCGGCATGACCAATCAGCGGCGGCTGACGGCGCTTGTCTGGCTCAACGAGGACTATGACGGCGGCGAGACGCGCTTTCTCGAAACCGGTCTCGCTCTGCGCGGGCAAACGGGCGACGCGATCGTGTTTCGCAACGCGCTCTATGACGGGCGCCCCGATCCGACGTCGCGGCACGAGGGTTGCCCGGTGACGCGCGGAGAAAAATTGATGGCAAGCCGCTGGATCAGGGAACGGCCGGCCGGGGACGGCGCGGCATTCGGGCCGGAAGACGCGGCCTAGAGGTCAGGTCGCCGGCTGGGCCTCGGCGCATTCGCGCGCCTTGATGGCGAATTGCTCGGCGAGAAGAAGGCGGCGTTGGCGCGCCTCGCTCGTCAAGGCGCGCGTCGCGGCGGCGGCCTCGCTCGCGGCGCGGCGCCAGTAATAACGAATATCCGACTCCATTTCGCGCACCCTCCCGCGGAATCGTCGTGGCGTGCAATTCCTGCGCCCCGCATAGTTAACAAAAGGTAAAGATGGCGCACAGCCCTGCGGTGCAGCAAACTGCCGCGTTCGGCGGGCAACTCGCCTCAATAAAGCAGCAGAGGGCGAACTTGCTCGCGCCACGACACCTCATCGGCGTTCGCGACCGCATCGAGGTCGCCGGGTTCGGCCGCCGCTTCGTCGATCCATTCGCGCAGCAGCGGCGAGCCGTTGATGACGTCGATCGCCAGCTTGCCGATCTCGTACTCGTAAGGGAAATCACGCCAGAGATCGTAATCCGGCGACAGCGCCCGCAGCGCCTTGAAGGCGAGCGCCTGGAGCCGCCACGGCTTGAACGCCGCATGATCGTACGCGGAACCTTCGGCATGGACGTGCACGCCGTTGCAAAGCTTGCCGACGTGCTTGTGGAAGGTCGGTTCGAACGCGATGGCGCGCAGCGCACATCCGCCAAGCCATTCGGGTGCGATCCGGTGCATCTCGGCGATCAGCGCGCGCGCGTCGATATCGGGCGCGCCGAACAGCTCGAGCGGGCGCGTCGTCCCCCGCCCCTCGCTGAGCGTCGTTCCTTCGAGCATCACCGTGCCCGCATAGCAGCGCGCCATGTTGAGGTTCGCGGCATTGGGGCTGGGATTGATCCAGACGCGCGACGGCGGCCAGCCGAAGCCCGGCCCCTCGTCCGGCCGCCACCCTTCCATCTGGATGACGCGGTAATCGACATCGAGGCGAAATTGCTCGACGAACCAGTGGCACATCTCGCCGAGCGTCAGCCCGTGGCGCATCGGCATCGGCCCCGCGCCGACGAAGCTTTCCCAGCCTTCGCGCAATGTCAGGCCTTCGACAGGCCGCCCGGCGGGATTCGGGCGGTCGAGCACCCAGACCGCCTTGCCGTGCGCCGCCGCCGCTTCGAGGACATAAAGCAGCGTGGTCACGAAGGTGTAGATGCGGCAGCCGACATCCTGGAGATCGACCAGGATCGTGTCGAACGTCCCCATCGACTGTCCGCTCGGGCGGCGGACTTCACCGTAGAGGCTGAAGACGGGGATGCCGTGAACGGGATCGGTGAAGTCGGGCGACTCGACCATATTGTCCTGCTTGTCGCCGCGCAGGCCGTGCTGGGGGCCGAAGGCGGCGGTGACATTCAGCCCGCACGCCATGAGCGCGTCGAGCGAATGCGTCAGATCGCGCGTGACCGACGCCGGGTGCGCGAGGAGCGCGACACGCTTTCTTTGAATCGGCGCGCGTAGCGCCGGGTCGGCGAGCAGCCGGTCGATGCCGAAGTTCATGGCGCGGCTATGTCCGCGAGGGCGATGGACGCGCAACCCCGGTCGTGAAAATCGGGCGCGCCGCAGGGGTGCACGAGCGCCCAATAGCTTATGTGGCCACCCGCCTCCTCGACGACGGCGGCCGGGACGAGGCGGTCGGTCTCCGCGAGATCGAGTGCCAGTCGAACCCGAAGGATCAGAACGTCTCGGGCTTGCTCGACGTCGATGCCGACCCCGACCTGCGTCTCGCGCATGCCTTCGCGATAGTGGTCGAAGGCATAGGCCGCCCACGCGCCCGACGGGCTGAAGTTCAGCTCGCGGTAGCTGCCGGCCGGTCCAAACAGGAACAGCTCGCAGCATGTCGTTCGCCACAAATTGTCGGCACGGCTGGGCTGCACAGCCGACGGCACGACGATTTCGCCTTCGATCCGGTAGGTCAGCAGGAGGATGTCTTCGACGCGCTCGATCCCGACCGTGACGCCGCGCGCCGTGACCGGCGGATGGGCGGAATGCGGCACGAGCGCGAACATGAATACCTTCCCCCGTCATTCCCGCGAAAGCGGGAATCCCGCTTCTCCTTCTTCGCGCATCGAAACAAGAAAAAGCGGGATCCCCGCTTTCGCGGGGATGACAGGGTGGGTAAGCACCGCGCCGCGATGACCGAATTCCGTTCCGACCTCCTGCGCGTTCTTTCCGAACGCGGCTACGTCCATCAAGTCACGGACACCGAAGGGCTGGACGCCCTCGCCGCACGCCAGATCGTCCCCGGCTATATCGGCTTCGACGCGACCGCGCCTTCGCTTCATGTCGGCAATCTCGTTTCGATCATGATGCTCAGGCGGCTTCAGCAGGCCGGGCACAAGCCGATCGTCGTGATGGGCGGCGGCACGACCAAGGTCGGCGATCCGTCCGGCAAGGACGAGAGCCGCAAGCTCCTGACGGGCGAGGACATCGCGGCGAACATCGCAAGCATTCGCCGCGTGTTCGAGCGCATGCTGGCCTTCGGTGACGGTCCGACCGACGCGATCATGGTCGACAACGCCGACTGGCTCGACAGCCTCGAATACGTCCCCTTCCTGCGCGACGTAGGGAGGCATTTCACGATCAACCGGATGTTGACGTTCGATTCGGTGAAGCTGCGCCTCGAGCGCGAGCAGCCGCTGACCTTTCTCGAATTCAACTACATGATCCTCCAGGCCTATGACTTCCTCGAACTGTCGCACCGTCATGCGTGCCGCCTCCAGCTCGGCGGGTCGGACCAATGGGGCAACATCGTCAATGGCATCGAGCTGACGCGGCGGATGGACGGAACACAGGTCTTCGGGCTGACGACGCCACTGATCACCACCGCCGACGGCGGCAAGATGGGCAAGACCGCGAGCGGCGCGGTGTGGCTCAACGCCGACGCGCTCCGCCCCTATGATTACTGGACCTTCTGGCGGAATACGCAGGACGGCGACGTGGGCAAGTTCCTGCGGCTTTTCACCGACGTGTCCGAGGACGAGATCGTTCGCCTCGAAGCGCTTCGGGGCGAGGAACTTAATGCGGCGAAGACCGTGCTCGCAGACGCCGCGACAGCGCTCGCGCACGGAGAGGGCGTCAAGGGCGACGATCTGCCGACGCACGCGATCGCGACGTCGGCGATCGGCATCGTCGATGCGCTCGTCGCGCTAAAGCTCGTCGCGTCGAAGGGTGAGGCGCGGCGGCTGATCGCGGGCGGCGGCGCGCGGATCGACGGCGAAAAAGTCGTCGACGAGGCAACGCTCGTCACGCCGGGCGCGGAGCCGGTGCGCGTTTCCGCGGGCAAGAAGCTTCACGGGCTGATCATTCGGTAAACGCCGCGCTCACCGCGTCTATTCACCGCCCCTGAGCCATAACGGCTATATAAGCGCGCCATGCAAGCCGCTCCAGCGCTCGCGGCCCACGTCGCCGACACCGATCGCAGGCGCGCGAACCGCGCCGAGGTCGCGCTCGACACGCTGATGGTCGACCGCGAAGGCCGCACCTTCGCGGCGCGCATTCTCAATTTGTCCGAGCTTGGCCTGCTCGCCGAGACCGAAGCGCCGCTCTGTCAGCGCGCGCCGATCCGCGTCGACCTGCCGACGATCGGCTGGCTGCGCGCCGATGTCGTCTGGTCGCTCGGCCCGCGCATCGGCGCCGCGTTCCGCGAACCGATCGACGCAAACACCTACGCCGCGTTCGTGCGCCTGTTCGGCTAGAGTCATTTCCTGATTGTGTGAATCGATTTGGGATTCCGTTTTCGTGCGACTTCTGATTCAACCTTTGGGCTGGGTTGGGAGGTCAGCGAGCGATGACGAGACCGTATTCGAATGACCTGCGGG
>JACDGO010000113.1 GCA_013821585.1 Sphingomonadaceae bacterium | reverse complement strand
AGAGCCTGAACGGAAAGTAGTTGAGCGATATCATAGGTTTGTGATTCAGCCATCTTTGTCGAGAAGCTGGAGAACCACATGGCCTGGGATGATATCGCTCGTGAAGAGTATAAGCGGACTGGATCGGGATATCCAAGTGATATGACGGACCGGGAATGGGCCTGTGTTGAGCCCTGTTTGCCGCCCGCCAAAACTGGCGGCCGGCCCCGGACGTCGGATTTGCGCAAGGTTCTCAACGCCATTCTTTATATCGCTTCAAGCGGTTGCCAGTGGCGAATGCTGCCGAAGGACTTTCCGCCGTTGTCGACTGTGCGGGGATATTTTTACGCGTGGCGAGACATGGATCTGTGGCGCGTGATCAACCAGTTGCTGGTCATGGAGGTGCGCGAGATTGAAGGACGCGAAGCCCATCCATCGGCAGGCGTCATCGATAGTCAGAGTGTCAAAACCACGGAAAGCGGCGGGCCACGAGGCTATGATGCTGGAAAGAAGATCAAGGGCAGGAAGCGTCACATCATCACCGACACGCTCGGCCTGATGCTGCACGTCATCGTCCATACCGCCGATATCCAGGACCGC
Organism: Sphingomonadaceae bacterium; assembly: GCA_013821585.1. Taxonomy (GTDB): domain Bacteria; phylum Pseudomonadota; class Alphaproteobacteria; order Sphingomonadales; family Sphingomonadaceae; genus Sphingomonas_O. The sequence continues at coordinate 6,134 of JACDGO010000113.1, read as the reverse complement.
GATGGCGCACCTGACCTGCTGAAAGCGATCCGATATCGCTTCCCCTGGTTGCGTCATGTCTTTGCCGACGGCGGTTATGCCGGGGCCAAGTTGCGTGGCGCACTCAAAGGCCAGGGTGACTGGACGATCGAAATTATCAAACGATCTGACACCGCCAAAGGCTTCGAGGTTCTGCCGCGCCGCTGGGTCGTCGAACGCGCCTTTGCGTGGATCGGACGCTGCCGACGACTAGCCAAAGACTGGGAGCAAACCCTCTCAAGCGCCACCGCCTGGGCCTATATCGCAAATGTGCGCATCCTTACCCGAAGACTCGCAAGATATTGCTGGGCCTGATAAACTTTTGAATCGGGCTCTAAGACAAATCAAAGACGGGCGAACCGTCCAACCGGGAGGTCTTATGCACGCGCCCCGCTTGGCCGCGATCGCGAGCGCCTTGCTCGCCGCGCCGCTGCTATTCGTTTCCGGATCGACGCCGCTCGTCGCGGCCGATCACCTCGATCCGCCGAGCCGTACCGATCCTGACGTCGACAAGACGCCCGATTTCGCCGCCGACATCGCCGATGTCTATACCTTCACGAACGGCAACCGCTTCGTCGTCGCGCTGACTTTCGCCGGGCCGCAGGCCGGCCAGCCGGCGAGCTATGACCGTGACGTGCTCTATAAGCTCAATATCTCGAACGCGGGCACACGCGACGTTCCCGAATTCACGATCAGGGTGCGTTTCGGTCAGAACGCGAAGGGCGTCAGCGGCGTCCAGTTCGAAGGCGTGCCCGGCGCGGCCCCGGTCGTCTCCGGCCCGGTCGAAAACACGATCACTAGCAACGGCGTGCTGATGAAGGCGGGACTGGTCGAGGATCCATTCCGCTTCGACCTGCTCGGCTTCCGCGCGACCAGCTCGTCCGGGACGCTGATGTTTCGCAACGACCGCGACTTCTTCCTCGACAAGAACGACACCATGTTCGTGATCGACATGCCGCTGAGCGCGGTGCAGAATCCCGGCAACGTCATCACCGTGTGGGGCACGACCGAGCGCTTCGGGGGGAATATCTAATGCCCCGCCGCGCCACGCTCCTCGCTTCGGCCGCGCTCGGCCTGATCGTCACCGGCTGCGGCGGCGGAAGCTCGCCGATCACCGCGACGCCTTCACCGGTCGCCACCACGCCGCCGCCGACACCCACCCCGACGCCGACCCCGACATCGTTCAGCGTCGACGCATGCCTGTCGCAGCCGGCGCAGAACGGCAATGATTCGGTGCTGCAACTCGTCCTGCCCGACGTCCTTCACGTCGATCTCACGCGTCCGGTCGCCTTTCCCAACGGCCGCAGGCTCGACGATCTGGTCATCGACCTGACCCTGTCGCGGCTGTTCCTAGATCTCAGCAAGCAGTCGGTGAACACCTTCGTCAACCTGCCGCTCAACCCCGACAATTCGCCGCGCCATTTCAAGCCCGACTTTCCCTATTTCGGCGACGCCCGGAACGCGACGCCGCCGATCCCGGCGTCGACCGAAGCGGGGTTCAATTTCCGCACCGATCCGGACAGCGGCTTTGTCCGTGTCGACCGGATGGGGATGCCCGCGGTCGCAACAGTCCTGATCACGCCCGAGACCAAGGTCGCTTATAATGATTCGAATCCGGTCGACGATTCGCGCTTCGTCTTCGCATCGGTCGAGCGCGCCGATCTCGAACACCGGATGGATGACCTCGCCGACGACTTCAAGCGACTGAACCTGGCGATTTGCGGCACGCCCAACTAGCACGCACGCTCCTCACCGCATTGATCGCCGCGGCGGCCATCGCCGCGCTGAGCTTCGCGGTGTCGCGGCAACGGGCGGCCCAGCCGCCGCAGCGGCGCCTCGCCTACGTCTACCCCGAAGCCGTGGCGCCTCACAGCGCGCCCGCCAAGATCGCGTGGATCGATCGCCGGATCGCCGGCGAGACGCCGCTGATCCGGCCGGGTGACTGGCTATCCCAGGCGGCGCAGGCGGGGCGTTATATGGACCGTGCGCGGCTGTCGGGCGATTTCGCCGATCATGCGGCGGCGGGACGCTTGCTCGCCCAGGCGCGGTCCGAAGCGGCGGCGCGCACCGGACCCGACCTCCCGGTCGCGGCGTGGAGCCTGTCGGTCCACCGCCTCGCCTCCGCCGCCAGCGCGCTCGACCGGATGGACAACTATCACCGGCGCGATTCGGGCGAAGTCGCCGAGCAACAAGCGATGCGCGGAGACATCGCCTTTTACCGGGGTGACTATGCGGCGGCGCTCAAGACGTGGACCGGCCCCAGCGAAGGCCAGCCGACCCGCCTCGCGCTCTATTATCAAAAGACCGGCGATCCCGATCGCGCGCTCGTCGAACTCGACAAGGCTTTGCGCGCGGGGCATTTCATCACTGCCCAGGCGGCGGCGAACATCCGCTATCAGCGCGGCCTGATCGAGTTGCAGCGCGGACACTGGCCCCAGGCCGAAGCCGAGTTCACAATCGCCGACCGCATTTTTTCGGGCCATTGGCTGGTGCTCCAGGCGCTCGCGCAGATGCATGCCCTGCGCGGCGACATCGCCGGCGCGGTCGCGCTCTATCGGCGCGCGATCGACGCCGCGCACAACCCGGAGACCATGGACGCGCTCGCCGCGCTCTATCGTGAGCAGGGTGACCGCGCGAACGCCGACCTTTGGGCGAGCCACGCCCAAGCGGTGTGGCGGCGCTGGACGACGCTCCTTCCCGAAGCGGCCTATGCCCACGCGCTCGATCATGAACTCGCCTTCGGATCGCGGGAGCGCGCCGCCGCGCTCGCCGCCGCCAACTGGCGCGCGCGGCCCTACGGGGCGTCCGCAGTCGCGCTCGGCTGGGCGCTCCTCGCCAACGGCAGCGCGGCCGAAGCGGCGGCGTTGATGGACGCGTTGAACGCCTCGGCTTGGTCGACCGCGGAACAGCACATCGTCACCGCTCGCGCCGCCGAATTGCTTGGGCGAACCGACAAGGCCGAGACCGAGAAAGCGGCGGCGCTCGCGCTCAATCCGCGCGTGTTCGACCGTAAGGCGGGAATGATCTGGATCGGCCACTGAAACGCTTGCTCGCCTTGATCGCGCTGATCTTCACGGCGCCCGCGCACGCCCATCTGACGCCGAACAGCGAGGTCTCGCTCGACTTCGGGCGGGAAACCGTGACCGGCGATGCGATCATTCCGCTCGGGGAATTCGACTATGCGCGCGGAGCCAAGCTGAAGCTCGACCGTGCAGGGCAACCCGCAGAGGATTTTCGCCCCTATCTCGCCGTACGGATCGGCGCGGAGACCGACGGAAGGCCGTGGAAAGTCGCGCTTGGCCCGGTTCGTGTGGGTTATGACGCGGGACCGCCCGACCTGCGCTTCGCGCTCACCCTAACGCCGCCGCCCGGCGTCAATCCCCGCAAGCTGACGCTGCGCTGGAACCCGGTGATCGACAGCGTCGCCAATCATTTCGTCCTCGTCCTCGCCCGCAGCGATTTTCGCGGCGGTCTCGTCAGCCACGATCCGCAAATGCTGGGCGGGCTTCAGCCTGCGAGCCGGACGCTAAGTATCGACCGGGGCGACGCGAGCATCTGGCGCGGCTTCGGCTCGGCGATCGGCCTCGGCATGCATCACATCGCCGAAGGACACGACCATCTGCTGTTCCTGATGACCTTGCTGCTCCCGGCGCCTCTCCTCGCACTGGGCGGGCGTTGGGGCGGTTACGGCGGCTGGCGTCACACCCTGCGCGGTTTGTTTCGCGTCGTCACCGCGTTCACGATCGGCCATTCGCTGACCCTGATCGGCGGCGCGGCGTTCGGCTGGCGGCTGCCCGCGCGTCCGGTCGAATGCGGCATCGCGCTCTCGATCCTGATCTCGTCGATCCACGCGTGGCGACCTCTGTTCCCGCGCCGGGAGGTGTTCGTCGCGGGCGGCTTCGGGCTGATCCACGGCATGGCGTTCGCGACGGTGATCGGCGCGTTCGGGCTCGAGCCGCTCGACAAGGGCGTGTCGATCCTCGGCTTCAACCTCGGCATCGAGATCGTGCAGCTGCTTGTCGTCGCCTGCACCATGCCCGCGCTCGTGCTGCTCGCGCCGACGCGTTTCTATCCGCCGCTTCGGGTGGCCGGCGCATGGCTCGCCGGCATCGCCGCGAGCGCGTGGCTGGTCGAGCGCGTGTTCGACGTGAAGTTCGTTCTCGCCGAGGCGATCGACGCCGCGCTCGGCTATGCGCCGTGGATCGTCGCCATGCTGACAGTCTTCGCGGTCGCGGTCAGCCTTGGCGATCGCCGTAATAGGCTTCGTCCGCAAGGTCGCTGAAGCGCGTGATTTTCGCTTCGAACTTCAAATTGACCTTGCCGGTCGCGCCATGGCGCTGCTTGCCGACGATGAGTTCGCAGCGTCCGAACACCTTCTCCATTTCGGCCGCCCATTTCGCGTGGTCGTCGTGCGCCTTGGCGTCGTCCAGCTCGCCGGGCCGCTTGGGTTCGCGCGATGCGACGTAATATTCCTCGCGGTATACGAAAAGGACGATGTCGGCGTCCTGCTCGATCGAGCCCGATTCGCGCAGGTCTGAAAGTTGCGGCCTCTTATCCTCGCGCTGTTCAACCGCGCGGCTGAGCTGCGACAGCGCGAGCACGGGGACGTTTAATTCCTTGGCGAGCGTCTTCAACCCGCGGCTGATCTCGGAGATTTCCTGGACCCGGTTGTCGTTCGACGAGCGTCCCGACCCTTGCAGGAGCTGTAGATAGTCGACGACGATCAGCCCGATCTGATGCCGCCGCTTCAGCCGCCGAGCACGCGTCCTGAGCGCCGCGATCGTCAACCCTGGCGTATCGTCGATGAACAGCGGCAAAGTCTCGAGGTCGGCGGCGGCGCGCGCGAGGTTGCGAAAGTCCTGCTGGCCGATCTTGCCCATGCGCAGCGCTTCGGAGCTGATCCCCGAGTTCTCGGCGAGGATGCGCGTCGCGAGCTGGTCGGCCGACATTTCGAGGCTGAAGAACGCGACCTTCGCGCCGACCGACTTGGCGGGCTCGATCCCGTCCTCCTCGTCGCGCACCCAACGCCGCGCTGTGTTGAAGGCGATGTTGGTCGCGAGCGCGGTCTTGCCCATGCCCGGCCGTCCGGCGAGGATGACGAGATCGCTGTGGTGAAGCCCGCCGATCTTGGCGTTGATCGTGTCGAGCCCCGTGGTGATGCCCGAAAGCCCGCTTCCCGAATTGAGCGCCCGCTCGGCGATCTCGACCGCCATGCGCGTCGCTTGCCCGAAGGTCTTGACGCTCCCTTCCGCCTCGCCTTCCTCCGCGACCTTGTAGAGCGCAACCTCCGCGGCCTCGATCTGGCCTTTGGGATTAACCTCCTCCGATGTGTCGAGAGCCTTGTCGACCATCTCGCGTCCGACGCTGACGAGCGCGCGGAGCTGCGCGAGGTCGTAAATCTGCGTTGCGAAGTCGCGCGCGCCGATGATCGCGGCGCTGTTCCCCGTGAGCTGGGCGAGATAGGCGGGGCCGCCGAGTTCGCGCATCGTCTCGTCGCCCTCGAACATCGGGCGTAGCGTCACCGGATTGGCGATCATGTTGCGATCGAGCTGGCGCAGAATCGCGTCGTATATGCGGCCGTGGACCGGCTCGAAGAAATGATCGGGCTTGAGCCGCGTCTGGAAATCCTCGGCGATGCGGTTGTCGATCATCAGCGCGCCGAGCAACGCCGCTTCGGCCTCGACGTTGTGGGGGAGTTCGGCGGTGGCGCCGGGCGGCGGCGCGACGAGTCGGATTGGATCGGGCATCCCGCTTCCATGCGCTTCGGACGGCCGACCCTCAACCGGGGTCAGCGAGTTATCAACGCTATTCTTGCAATGAAGACCGTAAGCCTCCATAATGTAGCTATGCTTACAATTTCAAACATCGGATTTCTGTTGCACGACGTGGCGCGGCGCTATCGCGCGCGGTTCGACGCGGACGCGCGCGAGCTGGGCGTGACGCGCCAGCAGTGGCGGACGCTGCTTCATTTATCGTTCCGGGAAGGGCAAACGCAGGCCGAGCTTGCCGACCGGCTCGAGGTCGAGCGCATAACGCTATGCCGCATGGTCGACCGGCTGTCCGAAGCGGGGCTGGTCGAGCGCCGCGCCGACCCGCAGGACCGGCGCGTGTGGCGG
>JACDGO010000112.1 GCA_013821585.1 Sphingomonadaceae bacterium | reverse complement strand
TTCTGTACGAGATAGTCGGCGGTCGCCATCGTCAGCAGGATCGCCGTCGTGACGCGGTTGATCGGTCCGTTCGCTCCCGTCGCCGATATGCTGTCGATCGCCGACTTGATCGTCGCGATCGTTGCCGCGCTCAGCTGTCCGCCCGCGAGCCGGACGTTGATCGCATCGATCAGCGCCGACGAGTCAGCCGCCTTGGCGACCAGGTCCGCATAGTTGGGTTTGACGTCGCCGACGCCGTTCACGATCAGCGAATTCATATAGTTGATATAACCGACAGTGGTCAGCTCGCTGGCGATCTGGAACTCGGGCGCGACCAGGCCCTGCGCCTGGATCGCGGTGCTCGGCGGCGTGTAGCCGGGGCGGTAGAAGTTGAACACGCTAGGACTTCGACCGGGGCTTTCGCCGAGCTTGGTCGTCGTGTTGCTCGTGTCGCCGATCGCCCATGCGTCGGAGGGAGAGGCGACACCGAACGCGCGCGCCCAGTTTGTGAGGCGCATGATCGGTTCGCGCAATTTGCCGAAGCTTACGCCTGTCGCGATCGTATCGTCGCGCGCCTCGCTATCGAGAAGGATCGCGCGGACGACGGCCTTCAGGTCGCCGCGCACGCCCGATCCATTGTCGGCGAAGACGGCCGCGACGCGGCCGACATAAGCGGGGGTCGGATTGCTGGTGACGAGGCGCTGGATCAGCTGCTTCGAGATGAAGGGCGGAACATTGGAATGCGCGAAGATCGCGTCGAGTGCCGCCATCAGCGATGCGGCGGCGTCCGTCCCGGCGGGAATGGTCGTGCCAAGAAAGGTCTTGGCACCCGTCTCATACCAATCGTCTCGCGTTATCATCGGTTGGCGGTTGCGATCGATCGACGCCGACGTCGCATCCCAGGTCGACGGGATATAGCCGGTGAAAACACGCGCGAGGCCGAGAATGTCGTCCTGGGTGTAGGTCTCTATCGGCACGCCGCCATTGGTCTTGACCGTGCCATCCATGTTGAGTTGGACCAGCCCGATCGTGAACAGCTGCATGAGTTCGCGCGCGTAATTCTCGTCGGGCATCGATCCGGTGGCGGGATCTGCCTTGCGGCTGCTCATGAAAGTCAGCCATTCGCCCATCGCCATATTGGTGCTGAGCTGTTGCAGGATCGTCCGGAAACTGCCGAATGCATTGTCCCAGAGGACGTCGAGATAGGCGGCGGCCATGAACTGGGGATAAGTCGTTTCGAGACCGTTCGCCGCGACGACCAGGATTTCGGAAAGTGCGAGGCCGACGCGTTGACGCAGCTGGTCGTCGCCCGAAATCAACTGGCGCCAGATTGTCGCGTCGAAGCCGGTGAGATCTGATGTGTTCGCGGGGCCGCCATAGCCTTTGGCGATCATCCAGTCCCAGTGCGTCGTTGCGCGGGGCTTGGCGAGCTGCTCGTCGACCCAGCCCGCGTAGCCGAGCGATTGAACGCGCGCGATATCCGCGTCGGTCGCGCCCATCGTCGCCTGGGAGAGCAGGCGCCCCACTTGCATCGACGTCGGCGGCGCGGGCGCGGCGGCGGTGGGAGTCGGCGAGGGGGTCGGACTCGCCCCGCCGGAGCCGCAAGCGGCCAGCGTCAGCGCGGATGCTGCGATGAAGGCGATATTGGCCGGAAGCTGGGCCGCGTCCGCCCCCTGAACGTCATCGCCTGCAGGCGCACGTTCGCCGAATTCGATCTCGTCGCGCATTTCCCCGCCCGTTCAGCGGGTCCGCCAATCGCGCCCCCGCGACGGGTTCCGTGAAGCGAATTGGTTAACATGTAGTGTAGACCGCGACGAACCGGCCAAAGGATGCGGCTAAACGAATCCGACGTTCCACGTCGCGGTGTCGTAATTGCCGATATTCGGCAGCACCGTCGCGAGATCGCTCGCGCCCGTCACGCCGAACCATTGCGCGAGCGTCGCGGCATATTGATCGACCGAGGTCGTCGGGAGGAGGCGTCCTTGGCCGACATCGTCGGGGCCGTTGTCGGCGACCGCCGGCGGCGTGCCATAGATGCGCTTGCCCTTGACCGCGCCGCCGACGACGAAGTGCATCGAGCCCCAACCGTGATCCGAGCCGTCGGCGTTGGGCACGAGCGTACGGCCGAAGTCCGAGGCGGTGAAAGCCGTCACCTTGTCCGAGACGCCGAGCTCGAGGGTCGCGTCGTGGAACGATTTCATCGCGTCGGCGACGCGCCCGAGCAACGTCGCCTGCGTCGCGATCAACCCGTTGTGCGTGTCGAAGCCGCCCAATGAGACGAAGAACACCTGGCGCTTGGCGCCGAGCTCGCTCGAAACCGAAATCAGCCGCGCGACGATCTTGAGCTGATCGGCGAGCGGATTGCCCGCGGTGAACGGCGTCGTCAGCGCCGGGCCGGCCACTAGCGCGCCGTTGACCTGGGTATAGGTGTCGAGCGAGCGTTTGGCGACGCGGCTATGCTCGCTTTCGAACAATTGCGTGCGCGGCGCGGTCATCAGATTACGCAGCGCCGATCCCGCGGTCGTCGATCCGAACAATGTCGTGCTGTCGCCGTTGAGCGCGATCGGCCCCGACGGACTGATCGCATATTGGACCGCGACCTTGCCGGTCAGGAATACAGCATTCCCGGCCGGATTGATGCAGGTCAGCGTCGCGGTGCCGTTGCCGCTCTGGAACAGGTCGCCGATGCGCCCGCCCCAGCCCGAGTTCGCGCCTTCCGGGCTCGACGCCTGCCAATAGCTTTGCTGGTCGTTGTGCGAGAACAGCTTGGGCGGAAGCGCGACGCTCTTTGCCGTGTACTGCGCCTTGGTCGTCGGCCGGACGAGCGTGCCGACGTTCAGCACCGCGGCCATTCGCCCCGCGTCGAACAACGGCAGCAGCGGCGCGAGCGAAGGGTGCATCGCATATTGGCGGCCCCCGGCAAGCGCGACCGTCGGGTTGAGCAACGTCGCGTCGAGCGACGCGCGCGGATGGGCGAGGCCGGCGCGCAGCTTGGCGTAGAGGTCGTAATTCGCTTGGTCGTAGGGAGCGAGCGTGTTGGCGTAGTCGTTGCCGCCATAGAAGAACACGCAGACCAGCGCCTTGTAGTCGGAACCGACCGCGGCGGCAGCCTCGCCGATCGCGGCGAGGTTGGCGACAAACGGCGCGGCCCCGCCCGCCATGCCCAGCACGGCGGTGCGCTTCAGGAAGGCGCGGCGCGATTGGTCGTCAGCGAACATTGCCGGCCTCCCCTTATTTCTGAGCGATATATTCGGGCGTCGCCATCACCAGCAGGATGGCTGTGTAGACGCGGTTGATCGGCCCGTTCGTTCCCGTCGCCGATATGCTGTCGACCGCGGCCTTGACCGTCGCCAGCGTCGCCGCGCTGACCTGTCCGGCGGCGACGGTCAGGTTGACCGCGTCGATCAGCGCCTGTGAGTCGGCGGCCTTGGCCAGGATGTCGGTATAGTTCGCCTTCACGTCGCCCGTGCCGCTGGCGATCAGCGTCTGCATGTAGTTGAGATAGGCGACGACGCTTGGTTCGTTGGTGATCTGGAACTCGGGCCCGACAAGGCCCTGTGCGGCGATCGCGGTGTTCGGCGGTGTGTAGCCGGGCCGGAAGAAGTTGAAGACGCTCTGGCTGCGTCCGGGGCTTTCGGCGAGACGGGTTCCGCTCGACGACGTATCGCCGATCGCCCAGGCGTTCGATGCCGATGTGACGCCGAACGCGCGCGCCCAGTTCGTGAGGCGCATGATCGGTTCGCGCAATTTACCGAAACTTACGCCTGTCGCGATCGTATCGTCGCGCGCCTCGCTATCGAGAAGGATCGCGCGGACGACGGCCTTCAGGTCGCCGCGCACGCCCGATCCATTGTCGGCGAAGACGGCCGCGACGCGGCCGACATAGGCGGGGGTCGGATTGCTGGTGACGAGGCGTTGGATCAGCTGCTTCGAGATGAAGGGCGGAACATTGGCATGCGCGAAGATCGAGTCGAGCGCGAGCTTCAGCGACGCGAAGCCGTCGGTGCCCGCAGGAATCGTCGTACCGAGAAACACCTTCGTGCCCGTCTCGTGCAGCGAGGCGTTCTGGATCATCGGCACGCGCAGCCGGTCGGGAACGCTGCCGTCGCTGCTCGCATAGGTGAAACCGGTGAACACGCGCGCGAGGCCGGTCACGTCGTCCTGCGTATAGGTATCGGGACTGCCGGACTTGGGCGTTCCGTCCATGTTGAGCTGGACCAGCCCGAGCGTGAACAGCTGCATGAGTTCGCGCGCGTAATTCTCGTCGGGAACCGCGCCCGTCGCCGCGTTCGCCTTGCGGTTGCCAAGAAAGGTCAGATAGAGACCCATCGCCGGATTGAGCGATACCGCGTCGATCAGCGCGCGATAGTTTCCGAACGCGTTGTCGGTGAGCACGTCGAGAAAGGCGGCGGCGGCGAACGCCTTCCAGTTGGTCGTCAGCCCGTCGATCCCGACGACGAGGAAATCGAGCAATGCCATCGCCACGCGCTGGCGTAGCTGATCGTCGCTGGTGATGAGCTGGCGCCAGACGGTCGGATCATAGCCTTTTTGCGAATTGATGTTCGCGACGTCGTTATAGCCGTTCGCGATCAGCCAGTCCCAATGCGTCGTCGCGCGCGGCTTGGCGAACTGCTCGGTCAGCCAACCGTCGAAGCCGATCGCCTGAACATGCGCGATATCGGCGCTCGACGACCCCATCGTGGCCTGCGCGAGGAAGCGGGCGGCCTGGGGCGGCGTCGCGCCGGTCGGCGTGGGGGTTGGTGTTGGCGTCGGCGCGGGCGTCGGGGAGCCGCCGCTGCCGCAAGCGGCGAGCGCCAGCGCGGGGACGGCGACAAACGCAATGTTGTCGGGAAGCGCCACGCCGCCCGCGTCACGATCAACTTCGCCGGTTTCCAGCTCTTCGCGCATGACCCACCCCGTCCGCTCGAGACGCCGACGCTGAATCGCGTGGTCGTGTTCGCCTGGCGGCGAACCGGTCGCCCGGCCTGCCTCGGCAACGCTACAAACGTGCTTCCCGGGGAAATCCTTCGGGCCGGTTTGCCGGCGTCAGCTAAAGCCGCGCGCACGCATCGAATCGCGCACGCATTGCTCACGCGCCACGTCGCCGTCGACCTGACGCTTGCAGTCCTTGCGTGCGTGTTCCTCGGCCTTGCGCAGCGCGCGGCCGCGATTGCGGTCGGCTTCGTCCTGGCTGGTCGTCGCCCAGTCCGCCGCGTGGCCGACGATCTTGACCGGCGCGGTGACGGCGCTCGCGACCGTCCGTACGCAGCCGGCGGAAATCAGGATCGGCAGCAGGATAAGCATTCGCTTCACGGCAGTTTCTCCCCGCGCGAGGCGACGAACACGTCATACCAGGCGGCGCGTGTCCAGTTGATCTTATAGGCGTCGGCCGCCTCGCCAATTCGCCCGGCGTCCTGCGAGTCGGCCGCGCCGGATGCGCCATGATCCAGCTGTAAGCAGCGGCGGCGCGCGAGACGTCGTGCGCCTCCGCGACCTTGTCGAGCGCGGCTGCGACGGCCTGCTCGCGGGGACTTTGCGGTGCGGCGATGCGTCCGCTGCCGAGCGGCGACCAGGCGAGCACCGCGCGATCGTGCCGCATCGCGTCGTCGAGCGAGCCGTCCTTGATCGGAGCGAGCGCGAGGGGCGAGAGCTCGGGCTGGATCGTCGACAGCATCAGGCTCGGCCGTGAAAGCTGTGCGGCGAGCGCGTCGGTCTGCGCGCGGGTGAAATTGGAGACGCCAAACGCCGCGATCTTGCCGCGCGCCTGCGCACGTTCGGCGACGCGCGCGATCTCGTGCGGGTGCGTCTACAGGTCGGAGCGATGGATCTGCTACAGGTCGACGCGGTCGGTACCGAGCCGCCGCAGCGACGCTTCGAGCGCGGCTTCGAGATAGTCGGTTGCGCTGTCATAGGGAACGCTGCGGACGATTCCCGCCTTGGTCGCGAGCACGATGCGATCGCGCAGCGCCGGCGACTCGGCGAACACCCTGCCGAGCAACGTCTCGGCGTCGCCGAACGCGCCGCCATAGATGGCGGCGGTGTCGAACAGCGTGACCCCCGATTCGAGCACGGCGTCGATCAGCGCGCGCGCCGCCCGCACGTCGTCGCCGGCGAAGCGCATCATACCCCAGGCGAGCGAGGATACGCCGATGCCGGTCTTGCCAGCGCGCGCCGCCGGCCCGGTGCGGGCAGGAAACGGGTGTCGTCGGTCATGCTCGCCTTTCGGATCGTCTCCTTGTAGCGGGGTCGGAAGGCAGGGCGTCAAGGGGGAGTGCGGTGGCGCGAAGCGTTCCGGCGGCGGCGGACCTTTATGGCGACCTGCTCGAGGTCGCGGCGACGCCCGCGCCGGGCTGGCGGAACTACCCGCCCGGCCTGCTGATGACGGGGATCGCCGCGCTCGCCGCCGCCTATCTGAGCGAGCATTATCACGCGCCGCTGATGCTGATGGGGCTGCTGATCGGCCTCGCGTTCAACTTCGTCCATGCCGACACGCGGCTTCACGCGGGACTCGGCTTCGCGTCGAAGACGCTGCTGCGCTGGGGGATCGTGCTCGTCGGCTTGCAGGTGACGTTCGCGCAGATCGCGAGCCTCGGCCTTCCGGCCTTCGCGGCGATCGCGGCGATGATCGCGCTGGTTCTGCTGTCGGGAACGCTCGCCGCGCGCGCGAGCGGGATGGGCGCAGCGTTCGGCACGCTCGCGGGCGGCGCGGTGGCGATCTGCGGCGCGTCGGCGGCGCTCGCGCTGTCGAGCGTTCTCGGCGAAAAGCGCGCGAGCCAGGCGCAACTGACG
>JACDGO010000111.1 GCA_013821585.1 Sphingomonadaceae bacterium | reverse complement strand
TCGGCTTCGCGCTCGACCAGGGCGTCGACTGGATAGCGCTGTCGTTCGTCCAGCGCCCCGACGACCTCGCCGAAGCGCGCAAGCTGATCGGCGGGCGCGCGGCTCTCCTTGCCAAGATCGAAAAGCCCGCCGCGCTCGATTGCCTCGAGGAGATCATCGAACTCGCCGACGCCGTGATGGTCGCGCGCGGCGACCTCGGCGTCGAGCTGCCCCCAGAAGCGGTGCCGCCCGCGCAGAAACGCATCGTCGAGACCGCGCGGCGGCTGGGGCGGCCGGTAGTGGTCGCGACGCAGATGCTCGAATCGATGATCAAGGCGCCGACGCCGACGCGCGCCGAAGTCTCCGACGTCGCCACCGCGATTTACGACGGCGCGGACGCGGTGATGCTGTCGGCGGAAAGCGCCGCGGGCGACTGGCCCGCCGAATCGGTGGCGATGATGGACCGTATCGCCGGGTCGGTCGAAAGCGACCCCGGTTATGCCGCGCGGCTGCACTTCACCGAGACCAAGGCGGACCCGACCACCGCGGACGCGCTCGCCGGCGCGGCGCGCGAGATCGCGGTGACTGTCGGCGCACGCACGATCATCTGCTTCACCATGTCGGGATCGACCGCGAGGCGCATTGCGCGCGAGCGGCCGTCAGTCCCGCTGCTGGTGCTCACACCTAGGCACGAGACCGCGCGCCGCCTCGGCCTGCTCTGGGGCGTTCACGCGGTCCATACGCGCGATGTCGGCAGCTTCGAAGAAATGGTCGCGAAGGCCAAGCGCATGGCGCTGCGGCACGGCATCGCCACGGGCGGCGAGCGCGTCATCATGATGGCCGGCGTGCCGTTCGGAACGCCGGGATCGACCAACGTCCTCCACGTCGTCCGGCTGACCGGCGACGAACTCAAGGGGCATCGGAAATAGCAGCGCGCTATTCGTCGCCGAAGATCGCCACCTGCGCCGCCGCTTCGGACGACACCCGCCCACGATACATGCCCGGCGTGTTGAAGCTCCACCCGCCGTCGCCGTGCGGGGAGACGACGATCACGCCGCCGTCGCCGCCGAGCTGGCCGACCTCGGCCATCACTGCCTTCGCGGCGGTGACGATGTCCTCGCCCTTCATCCGCACGCGCGCGCAGATTTCGTGCGCGACGCCTTCGCGGATGAAATACTCGCCGGCGCCCGTCGCCGAGACGGCGCAGGCGCGATCGTCGGCATAGGTGCCCGCGCCGATCAACGGCGAATCGCCGATCCGCCCCCAGCGCTTGCCGGTGAGGCCGCCGGTCGAGGTCGCAGCGGCGACATGGCCGTGCGTATCGACCGCGACCGCGCCGACCGTCCCGTATTTCAGGTCGACGTCGAACCAGCTCAGTTTCTTCGCCTTCAGCTCATCGAGCTGCCGCAGCCGCTCGGGGGTCGCGAAATACGACGGATCGACCTGGGGGAGCCTCTGCTCGACCGAGAACTGGTCGGCGCCGGGGCCGCTCAGGAAGACGTGCGGGCTGTGCTCCATCACCGCGCGAGCGAGCGCGACCGGGTTCTTCGTGCGCGTCGTCCCCGCGACCGCGCCCGCCGTCCGCGCGCGGCCGTCCATGATCGCCGCGTCGAGTTCATTTCTGCCTTCATAGGTGAACACCGCGCCGCGCCCGGCGTTGAAGTGCGGATCGTCCTCGAGCAGCTCGACCGCCGCCTCGACCGCGTCGAGTGCAGCGCCGCCCGATTTCAGCACCGCCGCGCCCTTGGCGAGCGCCGCGCCGAGCGCGGCGCGAATCGCCGCTTCCTCGCCCGGTTTCATCCGCGCGCGCTCGATGATTCCCGCCCCGCCGTGGATGACGAGCGTCCATTTCGGCGGCGCGGCGGCGACGGTCATCAACAACACTCCCATCAGGGCGAGAACGCGCATCGGCTGCTCCCCTTATCTTTGGCGTTGTTCGGGCCTATAGGGGAGCGAACGAACAGCCGCAAAGCGAGACGCATGTCCATTCGTCCCTGGCGCGACATCACGCGCCGCACTTCGCGCCGGATCATGGTCGGCAACGTGCCCGTCGGCGGCGACGCGCCGGTGACGGTGCAGACGATGACGAACACCCCGACGTCCGACGCCAAGGCGACGATCGACCAGATCAGGCGCTGCGAGGCGGCGGGCGTCGACATCATCCGCGTGTCGTGCCCCGACGTCGAATCGACCGCCGCGCTCAGGACGATCGTCCGCGCCAGCACCGTGCCGATCGTTGCCGACATCCATTTCCACTACAAGCGCGCGCTTGAGGCGGCGGAAGCGGGCGCTGCGTGTCTGCGCATCAATCCAGGCAACATCGGCTCGGCCGAGCGCGTGCGCGAGGTCGTGAACGCGGCCAAGGCGAACGGCTGCGCGATCCGCATCGGGGTGAATGGCGGCAGTCTCGAACGCGACCTGCTCGAGAAATATGGCGAGCCTTGCCCCGAGGCGCTGGTCGAAAGCGCGCTCGACCATATCAAGCTGCTTCAGGATCACGATTTCCACGAATTCAAGGTCGCGGTGAAGGCGTCCGACTTCTTCCTCGCGGTCGCGGCGTATCAGCAGCTCGCCGAAGCCGTCGATTGCCCGTTGCATCTCGGCATAACCGAGGCGGGCGGGCTGATCGGCGGAACGGTCAAGTCGTCGATCGGCATCGGCACTCTGCTCTGGTACGGCATCGGCGACACCATCCGCGTCTCGCTCTCGGCCGAGCCCGAGGAGGAAGTGCGCGTCGGCTTCGAGATCCTGAAAGCCCTCGGCATCCGCAACCGCGGCGTGCGCGTGGTCAGTTGCCCGAGCTGCGCGCGTCAGGGCTTCGACGTGATCCGCACCGTCCAGACGCTCGAGGAGCGGCTTCAGCACATCCGCACGCCGATGTCGCTGAGCGTCCTCGGCTGCGTCGTCAACGGTCCCGGCGAGGCGCGCGAGACCGACATCGGGATCACCGGCGGCGGCGCGGGCAAGCACATGGTCTACCTCTCGGGCGTGACCGATCACCATGTCGCCGACGACGGGATGGTCGACCACATCGTCCGCCTCGTCGAAGCGAAAGCCGCCGAGATCGAGGCGGCGGCGCACGCCGAGGCGGCCTGACGCCGGCATGTAAGCCGTGCGCAGCGCCTTGCCGCTTCAATAGCCGCTCGCCGAGTAGGGTCGTGCCGATCGAGCGACGGCCCAATTCACATTCGGTTGCGATCGCATGGTGAAGCGAAGCTCACCCCCCGCGGCGATTTCCGCGTGGCGGATGAAGCCTCCTTCGAGCGGCTTGCCATCGAGCGAGACGGCGCCGAAGTAGCGGTTAGCCGCCGACAGTCCATCGGCGACGATCGTGAATCGCTTGCCGTTGGGCAGGTTGAGCACCATCCGGTCCGCGAACGGCCGGCCGATGACATATTCGCCGCTGCCGGGCGCGACCGGATAGAAGCCCATCGCGGTGAATATGAGCCAGGCGGACATCTGGCCGAGGTCGTCGTTGCCCGATAGACCGTCGGGAGCCGGTTTATACTGGCTGGCGACGATCTGCGCGAGCCGCTCCTGCGTCCGCCATGGCGCGCCCGCGTAGCTGTACAGATAGGCGACGTGGTGACTCGGCTCGTTGCCGTGGATGTATTGGCCGATCAGCCCGGCAATGTCTTCGGCATGGGTATAGTCGAGCTTCGAATTGTCGAAGTCGAACATCGCGTCGAGCTTCCTGACCGTCGCCGCGTCGCCGCCCAGCGCGCGGATCAGGCCGCCCTGATCCTGTGGCATGAACCAGGAATATTGCCAGGCGTTACCCTCGGTATAGTCGCTGCCATAGTTGATCGCGGTCGGGTCGAAGGGCTTACGGAAGCTGCCGTCGGCCTTGCGTGCGCGCAGGAAGCCGGTCTTGAAATCGAAGCTGTTGCGCCAGTTCAGCGCGCGCTTGTCGAAACGGTCGGCGATGTCGGTCCGCCCCATCGCGCGCGCCATCCGCGCGATCGTCCAGTCGTCATACGAATATTCGACGGTTTTGGAGGCGGCCTCGGGCTCGCGATCGATCGGGACATAGCCGAGCTTCATATAGTCGCCGAGGCCACCGTAGGGCGCGTAAGTCGCGCTCGCGACCATCGCGTCGAGTGCGGCCTTGGCGTCGAAGCCCTTGATGCCCTTCAGATACGCGTCCGCGATGATGGGGACGGCGTGATAGCCGATCATCGTCCACGTCTCGCGGCCCTGGAATTGCCAGATGGGCAAAATCCCAAACGGACTCGTTTGCGCGCTCGCGACCAGCGAGTTGACGAAATCGGCGTTGCGCCGCTCGGGCTGGATCAGCGTCAGCAGCGGATGTTCGGCGCGGAACGTGTCCCACAGCGAAAAGGTCGAATGGAAGGTGAAGCCCTTCGCGACATGCACCTGATCGTCGGGGCCGCGATAGCGGCCGTCGGCGTCCCCGAACACGCTCGGCGCCATCAGGCTGTGGTAGAGCGCGGTATAGAGCGTCTTGCGCATCGGCGGCGCGGCATCGATCTCGATCGCGCCGAGCGCGTGTTCCCACGCGGCGCGCGTCTGGCCGCGGATCATATCGAAGTCACCTGGCTCGCTCGCGAGATTGCCGAGCGCGCCCGCCTCGTCGACGCCCGAAATCGCGACATGGACTTCGAGCGGCTTGGTCAGCATGCCGAAATCGAGCCGCGCGACGAGCGCGCGGCCGGCGAGTTGGGCGACGCCTTCGTCGCCGCGGCCCGGACCCTGGAATCCCTTGTACGGCACATCCTCCTCGCGATCGAGGAAGGCATGGCCGGCCAGCGGCGCCGAGAAACGCATCGCGAAGAACAGCTTGCGCGCGGGCGCCCAGCCGCGCGTCTCGCGCATGCCGGTGATCGTGCCGTCGGGCAGCGCGCGGATCGACGACCACAGGATCTTGCCGGGATAGTTATAGATGCTCGATCGAAGATCGACGACCAGATGCGCGGCCTTGCCCGCGGGAAAGCCGTAGCGGTGCACGCCGACGCGTGTGCCAGCGGTCAGTTCGGCGCGGATGCCGGAATCGCTGAGCGTCACCGCATAATAGCCGGGTGTCGCGACCTCGGTTGCGTGGCTGAAGCGTGAGCGATAGCCGGTGCCGGGCTTGGCGGCGTCGCCGGGCTCGAGCGAAACCGTGTCGCCCGCGGCCGGCATCACCAGCACGTCGCCGAGGTCCGAATGTCCCGCGCCCGAAAAATGCGTGTGGCTGAAGCCCTGGATCGACGTGTCGGTATAGCGATAGCCGGCCGCCCAGCCATAGCATTCGCGAATCTTGCAGCTCGTATTGGTGTCCGGACTCAGCTGCACCATCCCGAACGGCGCGACCGCGCCGGGGAAAGTATGGCCTTCGCCTCCGGTGCCGATGAACGGATCGACCGAAGTATAGGCCACGCCCGTCGCGCGCGCCCGCTCGCGAGCGCCCCCAGCGGCGGTCAGCGCGAAGGCGAAAGCGATGGCGAGTGCGGTTTTCATGCGGTCGTCGGCCCCTTGAAGCCGAGCAGCACATTGCCCTCGGTCGAGAGATAATTGCGCCGGTAATCGAAACGCGGCGCGTCGGCGAAGATCAGATAGTAATATTTCATCTGCTCGGACCACCAATAGCCGGGGCAATGATCCTTCTGAAGCTTTGGCGTGGCGGTCATGTCGGCGAGATCGGCATAGCCATAGGCGGCGCGGTTCGACGCTTTCATATTGAGGAAGTGCGTGCGCGCGACGTGCCGCCAGCGTTCGTCGCGGTCGAGCAGCCAATGGTTGAAAGCGGCGTCGGCAAGCTCGGGGCGCAGGCTGTTCGTCTTGGAAGTGACCGCGTCCGCTTCATAGTCATAGCCTTCGGGAAGTACGCCGAAGCGATCCTGTAACCACGTCCAGGATCGTGTATAGGCGGCGCCCTGGGCCGCCGCGCCGCCTTGCGCGAGCAGGCCGCCATAGAAGGACGCGAGCTCGTCCTGCTCGCGGTTGATCTTCGCGCCGGTCTCGAAATCGACGTCGGCGAACCAAAGCCGTCCATCGAACACGTCGCGCTGATGGCGCAGGATCGCGGCGGTCAGCAAATCGTACATGCGCTTGCAATCGGCATCGCCGAACAGCTGCCAGCCATCCCATAGATATTCGTAATAGCTGTCCGACGGCGGGCCGATCGTCGCGCGGCGGCTGAGCCACTGGCCGGTGGTCGCGTCGATGCTGTCGGCAAGCAGCCCGAGCTTCGATCGGCGATCGAACATCGCGGTCTGCGCTTTCTTCGGCACGTCGTAATAACGGCGATCGCCGGTCAGTTTCGCCAGCGTCCCCCATTCCGGAAGGTAGGTGCCGGTCTCCGCCGGGTTGGTCTTCGGGTCGCGGACCGCGCCGGTGCGCAGGTTGACATAGCGGCAGGGTATCCCGGTTGCCGTCGCAAACGCTGGAAGAAGCCGATCGGCGAGATCGCGCGCCTTGGTCAGCAGCGCTGGATCGCCGCACGCGTGATGCGCAGAAAGCAATCCGCCGAGCAGCCGGATCGACGTCTCGAACACCGAAACCTCGCCGTCCACGTCGAAGTCGAGACTGGCCTTTACCCAATCCAGCGCTTCGGCGAACTCGGCGTTGAGGCCCATCACCCAGAGCGTGTCCATCGCCTCGATCACGGTGAGGCCGAGATGCGCGGTCTTGAGCGGGAAGCTGCTGAAGCCGCCGCTGATCGGCTTGATCTCGTCGCGGCCCCACGCGCGTTCGCGATAGTGGCGCCACGCCCAGCTCATCTCGGCCTTCACATCCTCGCCAAGCGCCTTCCAGTCGACGCGCCTCTTCGCGAACACGGGCGTCGCGATCATACCGACGCCCAGAC
>JACDGO010000110.1 GCA_013821585.1 Sphingomonadaceae bacterium | reverse complement strand
GGCGGGCATCCGCGAGATTCTTTTGATCACCACGCCGCACGATCAGGCGGCGTTCGAGCATCTTCTCGGCGACGGCGCGCAATGGGGAATGAGGTTCGATTATGCCGCGCAGCCGCGCCCCGAGGGACTCGCACAAGCTTATCACATCGGTGCGGATTTCGTCGGCGAGCGCTCGTCTGCGCTCGTGCTAGGCGACAACATCTTCTACGGCCACGGTCTGCCGGAGATGCTCCACGCCGCCGACGCACGAGACGAAGGCGCGACGGTGTTTGGCTATAATGTGGCAAACCCGAAGGACTATGGCGTCGTCGCGTTCGGCGCGGACGGGCGCGCGTCCTCGATCGAGGAAAAACCCGCCGAACCCAGATCGAATTACGCTGTGACGGGCCTCTATTTTTACGATGGCGAAGCCGTCGCGCGCGCTCGGTCGATCAAGCCGTCGGCGCGTGGCGAGCTCGAGATCACCGATCTCAATCGCTCCTACCTCGACGACGGCAAGCTTCGCGTCGAGCTGATGGGGCGCGGCTTCGCGTGGCTTGACACCGGCACCCACGGATCGCTGCTAGACGCGGCGAGCTTCGTGCGCATCGTCGAGGAGCGGCAGAACCTAAAGATCGCCTGCCCCGAGGAGATCGCCTGGCGGCAGGGATTCATCGACGACACGGCGATGGAGGCGCTGGCAGCGAAGCTCGGCAAAAGCGGCTACGGCGGTTACCTTCTTCGCCAGCTCTCGGGCGGCCGGTGATGCGCGTCACGCCGGCCGCGATTGCCGACGTCATGCTGATCGAGCCGACCGTCCACGGCGACGATCGCGGCTTCTTCATGGAGACGTGGAACACTCGCGACTACGCGCAAGCCGGGATCAACGCAGCGTTTGTACAGGATAATCATTCGAAGTCAGCGAGGGGCGTGCTGCGCGGGCTGCATTATCAGGTCGAACGGCCGCAGGGAAAGCTGGTGCGCGTGGTCGCCGGTGCGGTGTTCGATGTCGCAATCGACTTGCGCCGTTCGTCTCCGACCTTCGGACGATGGGTCGGCTATGAGCTGTCGGCGGCGAACAAGCGGCAACTATGGTTGCCCGCAGGGTTCGCGCACGGGTTCGTGACGCTCGCAAACGACACCGAATTTCTCTACAAGTGCACCGATTTTTATGCTCCCGAACAAGAGCGCTGCATCCGCTGGGACGATCCCGCGCTCGCGATCGACTGGCCGGTAGCGTCACCGTCGCTCTCGATGAAGGATGCGGCGGGCACAACCCTCGCCGACGCAGAAGGCTTCGCATGAAGACGCTTATCGCCGGATCGGGCGGTCAGTTGGGTCGCGCGCTCGTCGCCGCCGCGCCCAAAGACGTGACCGTCGTCGCTCCGCCCGAAGTCGAATTCGATATCACCGACGCCACGCGGGTAAGCAGGATCGTCGAAGCGTCGGGCTGCGATATTCTGATCAACGCCGCCGCCTATACAGCCGTCGACAAGTCCGAAAGCGACGAAGCTGCGGCACGGCGCATCAACGTCGATGCCGTCCGCACACTCGCCGCGGCGGCAAGTCGCGCAGGAATGCGCTTTGTGCATGTTTCGACCGACTTCATATTCGACGGCACGGCGAGCACGCCCTACCCGCCCGAAGCCGAGCCCAATCCCCTCGGCGTCTATGGCCGCACAAAGCTCGACGGCGAGCGCGCCGCGCTTGAGGTCTGCCCAGACACGCTCATCGTCCGCACCGCCTGGGTTTATGCGGCCGAAGGCGGCAATTTCGTACACACCATGTTGCGCTTGATGGCCGAACGTGACGAACTGCGCGTCGTCGCCGACCAGATCGGCACACCGACGCACGCAGCAACGCTTGCGCGGACGATCTGGACGCTGTTGGCGGAGCACGCCGCCGGCGTCTATCATTGCACCGATGCAGGCGTCGCGTCGTGGTATGACTTCGCGGTCGCGATCCGCGACGAGGCGCGCGCGCTCGACCTGCTTGATCACAATGTAGTGGTGCTGCCCATCCGCACTGTTGACTACTCGACGCCAGCGCGTCGCCCGCCTTATTCGGTGCTCGACAAGACCAAAACCTGGGACTTGACCGGCCCCGCCCGCCATTGGCGCGAGGAATTGAGAGACTGCATGAAGGCCATGGTGCCATGAGCGACCTTCTCGTCACCGGAGGCGCTGGCTTCATTGGCGCCAATTTCGTTCGCCACTGGCGCGCGGCGCACCCCGAGGCTGCGATCGTCGTGCTCGACGCGCTGACCTATGCGGGCAACGCGGCAAACCTAAACGATCTCGACGGTGTCGAGCTGGTGCGCGGCGACATCGCCGACGAGGCAATGGTGGCTTCGCTGCTGCGCGACCGCGCGCTCGACACGATCGTTCATTTCGCGGCCGAGAGCCATGTCGATCGCTCGATATCCGGCCCCGACGCTTTCGTGCAAACCAACGTTGTCGGCACACACGCGCTGCTGACGGCAGCGCGGCGCGTGTGGCTCGAGGGATCGGGGAAACCGCACCGTTTCCATCATATCTCTACCGATGAAGTGTTTGGCTCGCTCGGGCCCGATGAACCCGCGTTCCACGAAGCCACGCCCTACGCACCGAATTCGCCCTACGCAGCGTCGAAGGCGGCCTCGGACCACCTCGTCCGCGCCTGTCATCACACTTACGGGCTGCAGACGAGCATCACGAACTGCTCCAACAACTACGGCCCCTATCAATTTCCCGAGAAGTTGATCCCGCTGTTCCTCGTCAATGCGCTGACGGGGAAGGCGCTACCGATCTATGGCGACGGCATGAACGCGCGCGACTGGTTGCACGTCGGCGATCATTGCGTCGCGATCGAGTTGGTCCTGAAGAACGGACAGCCGGGTGAAACCTACAATGTCGGCGGCGGCGTCGAACTGCCCAACCTGACCGTCGTCGGCGCGATCTGCGACGCGGTCGATGGTGCGTTTCGCGACGATCCGGCACTGACCGAGCGATTTCCCGATGCGCCTGCCGCGAAAGGCGGATCGTCGCACGATCTGCGGACTTTCGTAACCGATCGCGCGGGCCACGACCGCCGTTATGCGATCGACGAACGAAAGATCGCGCGTGAGCTCGGCTACGCGCCGCAGCGCGGCTTCGAAGAGGGGCTGGCCGAGACGATCCGCTGGTATCTGGCCAACGAGGATTGGTGGCGCGCGATCTTCGACGGCAGCTACCGGCGGTGAGGCTGCTCGTCGTCTTCGGCACGCGGCCCGAAGCGATCAAACTGTTTCCGGTCATCGCGGCACTGCGCATGCAGCCAGACCTTGAGGTTCGCGTGTGCGTGACCGCGCAGCACCGCGAAATGCTCGATCAGGTACTCACCCTCGCGGGCATCGCTCCCGAAATCGACCTCGACCTGATGCGCCCCGATCAGAGCCTTGACGCGCTGTCGGCCGCGCTGCTGACCGGGATAGGCGCGACGCTCGACACCGAAAAGCCGGACCGCGTCATCGTTCAGGGCGACACATCGACCGCGATGATAGGCGCGCTCGCTGCCTATTACCGCAAGATCCCTGTCGCGCATGTCGAGGCGGGCCTGCGCAGCGGCGACATCGGCCATCCTTGGCCCGAGGAGGTAAACCGCCGTATCGTCGCGACAATCGCCGATCTGCACTTCGCGCCGACACGGACCGCGGCCGACGCGTTGCGCAACGAGGGGATCGACCCGGCGTCGATTTACGAAACGGGCAACACGGTGATCGACGCGCTGATCGCGACGCGCGATCGGCTGCGTGCCGATCCGTCGCTTGCGCGCGGCCTTGACGACCTTGCCGTGCGCTTCGCGGACAGGCGAATCGTCGCCGTCACCACGCACCGGCGCGAGAATTTTGACGCGATGACGACAATCGCGAGCGCGATCGCGCGTATCGCCGAGCGGCCCGATATCGCGGTCGTCTTCCCGGTCCATCCCAATCCCAACGTCCGCGGCGCAATGGATGCGGTGCTGACCGGCCTTCCAAACGTCGCGATGATTGATCCGCTCGACTATCCGCATTTTGTCCGCTTGCTCGACATGGCGCATCTCGTCCTGACAGACAGCGGGGGTGTGCAAGAGGAAGCGCCGTCGCTCGGCAAGCCAGTGCTGGTGATGCGCGAGACGACCGAACGACCTGAAGGCATCGCTGCCGGAACCGCCAGGCTGGTCGGGACCGACGCAGACAGAATCGTTGGCGAAACCTTCACCCTTCTTGACGATAACAGCGCATACGAAGCCATGGCGCGCGCGCACGGTCCCTATGGCGACGGCCGCGCCGCGCAACGCATTGCGAGGATCATCGCCGGTGGCGACAAAACAAGCTCCTGACGTCGCTGTCCTCGGCCTCGGCTATATTGGTCTGCCAACGAGCGCGGTGATTGCGCGGTCGGGCGCGCGCGTGCTCGGCGTCGATATCGATCCGAACGTCGTCGAAACGGTCAATTCGGGCCGCATCCATATCGAGGAGCTCGATCTCGACGGGCTCGTCCAGGGCGTCGTTGCGCGCGGGACGCTGCGCGCGTCAATATGCATCGAGCCCGCCGACGTCTTCCTGATCGCGGTGCCGACGCCGTTCGGCGCGGATCACGCGCCCGACACCAGCCACGTCCTTTCCGCCGCGCGGACGATCGCGCCGGTGCTCAAGGCGGGCGATCTTGTCGTGCTCGAATCAACCTCTCCTGTCGGCACAACTGAGGCCGTGCGCGACCTGATCGGTACGCTTTGCCCCGAGCTGAAGATGCCGCACGCGAGCAACGGAACCGCCGACATCGCCATCGCCTATTGCCCCGAACGCGTGCTTCCGGGACGCATCCTCGTCGAGCTGATCGACAACGACCGCTGCATCGGCGGGATCACGCCGCGCTGTGCACGGAAGGCGATGAGCTTCTATCGCCGTTTCGTGCGCGGAGCGTGCGTAACGACCAGCGCGCGCGTCGCCGAGCTGGTCAAATTGAGCGAGAACGCGTTTCGCGACGTCAACATCGCCTTCGCCAACGAGCTGTCGGTCGTCGCCGACCGGCTCGACCTCGACGTATGGGAAGTCATCCGTCTCGCCAACCGCCATCCGCGCGTCGATATTCTGACGCCGGGCCCCGGCGTAGGAGGACATTGCATCGCAGTCGATCCATGGTTCATCGTCCACTCGGCACCCGGCGAAACGCCGCTGATCCGCACCGCGCGCGAGGTCAACGACGCCAAGGTCGACCACGTCATCGCGCGGGCGATCGCACTGATCGAGGCCCATCCGGGCGCGCGGGCCGCGTGCTTCGGCCTCGCGTTCAAGGCAAACATCGACGATTTCCGCGAAAGCCCCGCGCTCAAGGTCGCCGAAGCGCTCACCTGCCGCTTCGGCGAGCGGATCGCCATCGTCGAACCCCACATTGACGCGCTGCCCGCCTCGCTCGACGGCGCAACGCTTGTCGACATCGACACCGCGCTCGTCGAATGCGGGCTCCTTATCGTACTCGTCGACCATGATCTGTTCAGATCGGTGCCGCTCGACGAGCGCCAGGGCAAGATCGTCTACGACACGCGCGGCATCTGGCCCGACCAGCCCTCACTTGACAGGAAGCCCGCGATCCGGCTGGCGAGCTGAATGAAGATTCTCGTCACCGGCGCGGCCGGGTTCATCGGCTTTTCGACTGCGCGGGCGCTGCTGGCGCGCGGCGACACGGTCGTCGGCATCGACAACATCAACGACTATTACGACCCGACGCTCAAGCGCGACCGGCTCGCGCAGCTCGGCGACAACTTCACTTTCCACCGGATCGACTTTTCCGATCACGCCGCGCTCGACGCGGCGCTGGCGGGCGAGACGTTCGACAGCATTCTTCACCTCGGCGCGCAGGCGGGGGTGCGTTATTCGATCGAGAACCCGCGCGCCTATGTCCAGGCGAACCTGGTCGGGCATCTGAACCTGCTGGAGGTCGCAAGGGCCCGTGCCGTGCCGATGGTTTATGCATCGTCCTCGTCGGTCTATGGCGGCAACAAGACGCTGCCGTTCAGCGTCGCCGACCGCGTCGACCATCCGATGTCGCTCTACGCCGCGACCAAAAAGGCCGACGAACTGATGAGCGAGACCTACGCCCATCTCTATCGCATCCCGCTCACCGGCCTCCGCTTCTTCACCGTCTATGGGCCGTGGGGGCGACCCGACATGGCGATGTGGATCTTTGCCAAGGCGATCATCGAAGGCCGCCCGATCGCGGTGTTCAACCAAGGCAAGATGCGCCGCGACTTCACCTATATCGACGACATTGTCGCCGGCGTGATCGCCTGCCTCGACAATCGGCCGCCCGATGACGGCGCGGAGAAGGCCGGCGGCAGCATCGCGCCGCACCGACTCTACAACATCGGCAACCACCGATCGGAAGAGCTGATATACATGATCGGCCTGATCGAGACCGCGGTTGGCAGGAAGGCCGAGATCGACTTCCAGCCGCTCCAGCCCGGCGACGTGCCCGAAACCTGCGCCGACATCGAAGCGATCGGCCGCGACCTCGGCTTCGCGCCGACGACGAGCATCGACATAGGAGTGCCGAGGTTCGTCGACTGGTATCGGACCTACACCGGGGTCTGATGGAAAGTAGGTCACGGAAAGTCATACCAAGTCGCCGCCGGGCAGCTGAACCGGCCGTCCACGCCTCGCGCAGCATGTCGAGATTGTCGCGGTAATAGAGCAGGTTTCATGTGCGTGCTTCCCGCGCTATCGCGCGCATCGCGCTCGCCCTTAAGACACTAGAGTCATTTCCTGATTGTGTGAATCGATTTGGGATTGAACTAACCCGCTGACGCGGGAGTGACGAGGGTATTGGCCGGAATGGCCTCCTGATGAGAAGGTTTG
>JACDGO010000109.1 GCA_013821585.1 Sphingomonadaceae bacterium | reverse complement strand
CGATCCGCGCACGAAGACGAGGTCGTCGGCAAGGAAGCGGTCGAGCGTCTTGCCGTCCTTGACGATCTGCGCGGCGTCAAACGCGCGCGCCTGCGCGCGGACCTCGGCTTCGTTTGATGCGGGCGCGGCGGCGATCAGCAGCAGCGCGGCGATGGGGAGGAGAGAGCGGGTCATACCGCCCCTTTGCCGCACGGTTCAGGCGGCAAGCAAGGATTCGTTCGGCTTGCGCAGCACGCCCCATTGCGACAGCCCCGCCTTGCGCGCGATCGCGCAGGACTCGAAACGCCTGATGCTGCGGAAGTCGGTCAGGTTCGAATGCGGGCTCGTGCGCTTCTGGTTGAGCCCGGCCGCCTCGAGCAGCTTCATCGCCCAGTCCATGCGAGGCACCGGCGAGGTCAGCAGGAGCAGCCCGCCCGGCCTGAGCAGGTCGAACGCCTCGTCGACGAAATCGACATGCTCGATCACCTCGAACGCGACGATCGCGTCGAAGCCCTCAGGTTCGAGGCCGAGCGCGCGCCACTCCCGGACGTCGCCGACAATGTCAGCCGGGGATTCGAGATCGAGACCGACATAGCCGGTCCAGCCGTTGGCGCGGAGATAGTCGCCGACCCATTTCGAGCCGCATCCGATCTCCAGGATGCGCGCGTCCTTGGGAAGCGGATCGAGGAAATAGGCGATCTTGCGCTTACACGCATAGTCGCTGAGCAATGGCATCGGCCGTGTTCCCCGAAGCGCGCGAACCGGAGCGCCTCCGGAGAGTGGCGCGCTATGGTAACGAAATCGTTACCAGGCCGGGCAACGCGAGCAGCTTGACGTCGATCGCGACGCCTTCGGCGCGTTTTGCCGCGACGAAGGCGGAAACCGCGGCCAGCGGCACGCGGTGGACGACGATCTCCTCGCCCTCGATCCCCCCGCCCGCGTCGATCTGCGTCAGCCCGTGCGCGCGGACGAGCGTGAAGGTCTCGCTGACCAGGCCCGGCGACGAGGCGAATTCGCCGACGATCTCGATGCGCCCGGCGCGCCAGCCGGTCTCCTCCTCGAGCTCGCGCGCGGCCGACGCCTCGATGCTCTCGCCCGCAACGCCGTCACCGACGAGTCCGGCCGGCATTTCGAGACAGCGGCGGCCGAGCGGAACGCGAAACTGCTCGACGAGGAGGATGCGATCGTCCTCGACCGCGAGGATCACCGCCGCGCCGATGTTCCGCGCGCGCGCCGCATATTCCCAGCGCCCGCGTCGCTTCGCGACGATGTAGCGGCCGGTCCAGACCGTCTCTTCCGCCGTCAAAGCTCGATCAGCCGGTCGGGCAGCTCGTTCGCGTCGTCCGCGGCGCGCGGGAGGTGCCGGCTCAGGATCGCGCCGACTTCCCCGACCGCCGCGATCATCCCTCGCGCGACGCGGCCGTGGCGGGCTTCGCCGATCAGCGCGGCCATCGCGTCGCCCCAGGCTTCGGGCGCGACGGCCGCGTGGATCGCCTCGTCGGCGACGATCTCCGCCATGCGTTCGCCGAGCGAGAGGTAAATGAGGATGCCGGTGCGCCCGGTCGTGCGGCTTTCGGCGCCGACCCGGAACAACTCGACCGCGCGCCTGTGCACGCGACGCCGGCGGGTGGCCTTCGGCGTCAGCGCGAGGCGCAACGGCATGATCGCGAGCGTGTAGCGCACGATCAGGAAGGCGAGGATTTCGATGGCGAAGGTCAGCAGCAGAAGCTCGCGCGTTTCCGCCCCGATCCAGCCGTTGTTGAACAGCGCGATCAGCCGCAGCGGCAGCGCGGGCCATGCGGCGAACAGGACAGGCACGAACAGCAGCGCGAGCAGCGCATAGTGCAGCCCGACGTCGTGATAGGCGTCCGAACGATCGGCGACGATCGTCACGATCTCCCCCGACGTGCCGCCTTCGGCCGCGTGGACCGCGTCGCTGACCGCCGCACGGTCTTCGGGCGTGAGCCGCGTCACCATCCGCCCGACGCGCCGCCGCCGCCGAACGACCCGCCGCCACCCGAAAACCCTCCGCCGCCGCCTCCGCCGAAGCCGCCGCCTCCACCCCATCCCGAGCCGCCGCCGCGGCTGTTAAGCGCGCCGCTGAGCGCGCTCCACAGGATGATGTTGCCGATGCCGCCGCCGCGATAGCGCCGCCCGCCGCCGAGGCGGCCGAGCATCGGCAGGACGAAGAACAGAAAGATGACCCCCCACCAGATCAGCGTGCCGACATTGATTCCCGAATGCCGGCGCTGCTGCTGCGCGGTCACTTGCGCGATGCGCGCCTGCGCTTGATCGGGGGGCAGCGCGATCTGTTCGGCGATCGCGTCGACGCCCGCGTCGATCCCGCCGGGATAGTCGCCCGCCTTGAATATGGGCAGAATGACCGAGTTGATGACAACACTCGAATAGGCGTCGGTCAGCACGCCTTCGAGGCCGTAGCCGACCTCGATCCGCACCTTGCGCTCGTTCGGCGCGACGATCAGGATTACGCCGTCGTTGACGCCCTTCTTGCCGATCGCCCAGGTCCGTCCGAGCTGATAGCCGTAAGTCTCGATCTCCTGCCCCTGGAGCGACGGCAGCGTCGCGACGACGAGCTGGTGCCCGCTGCGCTGCTCGATCCCGGCGAGCTTGGCATCGAGCGCCGCCGCCTGATCGGCGGACAACAAATGCGCGTCGTCGACGACCCGGCCCGTGAGCGGGGGAAAGGTCTGCGCGAGCGCGGGAGTAGCGAAAATGCAAAAGACGATCGCCAGCAGCAGCGCCCACAGCCCGTCATTCCGGCGAAAGCGGGAATCCCGCTTCTTCGCCGGCGAGAAGAACAGAGGGATCCCCGCTTTCGCGGGAATGACGGATGAGGTTGGGCTAATTGAAATCGACCTTCGGCGCGGTTCCGGCGTTCGGTGTCGTCGCCTCGAATGTCGCCATCGGCTTCGCGCCGTAGAAGACCTTGGCGCCGATGGCGTCGGGGAAGGTGCGGATGCGTGTGTTATATGCCTGCACCGCGCCATTATAGTCGCGCCGCGCGATGGTGATGCGGTTCTCGGTCCCCTCGAGCTGCGACTGGAGCGCCATGAAGTTCGCGTTGGATTTCAGGTCTGGATAGGCTTCCTGCAACCGCTGAAGCGACACCGTCAATGCGCCTTGCGCCGCCGCATATTGCCGAACCTTCGCCGGATCGGTCAGGTCGCCCGGGCCGACATGCACCGCGGTCGCGGCGGCGCGCGCGTTGGTCACGCCGATCAGTACGTCCGATTCCTGCTTGGCATAGCCCTTCACCGTCGAGACGAGGTTGGGGACGAGGTCGGCGCGACGCTGATATTCGTTCTGGACATCGGCCCAGCGCGCCTTGGCGGTCTCCTCCGCGGTCGGGATCGAGTTGAGGCCGCACCCGGCGAGCATCAGCGGCGCGATCAGCGCGAAGCGGCGGTCGAACATCATCGAGCAGACTCCATCCCAGTGTCGTGCGCGCGCAATACACCAGAGCCGCGCTCGCTTGCAATCGCCATCGTCGGTGCGCCATTGTGAGGTTCGGCAACGAAAGGACCGTCATGTTCAGGGAATTCAGGGCGTTCGTCGCTCGCGGCAATGTGCTCGATCTCGCCGTCGCGGTGATCATCGGCGCGGCGTTCGGCAAGATCGTCACCAGTTTGACCGACGACATCATCATGCCGATCGTCGGCAAGGTTTTCGGCGGGCTGGACTTCTCGAGCTATTTCGTCCGCCTCGGCAATATCCCCGCGAAATACACCGGCTCGCCGAGCGACTATGCCGCGCTCAAGAAGGCGGGCGTGCCGCTGCTCGGCTACGGCGAATTCGTCACTCAGGCGGTGAACTTCGGCATCCTCGCGTTCATCATCTTCCTGCTGATCCGCGCGGCAAACAGGATGATGAAGTTCGAGGCGGCGACGCCCGGCGATCCGGCCGATGTCGTGCTGCTCCGCGAGATCAGGGACGAGCTGAAAGCCCGCTCGAAGGTTTAGGCCGCAGCCAGATCCTCCGCCGTCGCGCTGGCGAGGCTGGTTCCGTCGAGGATGCGCGCGGTATCGTCGCGGACGATCAGCATTGCCCGCCTGATCGCGCACGTCGCTTCGTCGCGGCAGTCCTTGCAGCGTTTGTAGGCGGTGCGGCTGACGCAGGGAACGAGCGCGAGCGGCCCTTCGATCGTGCGGATGATGTCGCCGAACGAAATCAGGTGCGCTGGCCGCGCGAGGCGAAAGCCGCCCGCCTTGCCGCGCGTCGAAAGCAGGAACCCCGCCTGGCGCAGCTCGCCAAGGATGATCTCGAGGAACTTGCGGGGAATTTGCGCCTCGGCCGCGATGCGGCTCATCGGTACCGGCGGTCGACCGGGAGCCTCGTTCGCGAGGACGAGCATCGCGCGCAACGCATAGCGGGAACGCTGGGTCAGCATGATGAGCGGTGTCATAACGCTTCGGACATGAACGGCAAGTTGCCGGGCGACACTTTTCATTCACCGCCAGATGCTTATATTGGACTTTGCCGGACTCGTCCGGAGATGGCGATGAACGATGCCGTAAAATAGATGCAGCGGACCCGGGGGCAGTACCCGGCGGCTCCACCAAAATTCCCGTCGCGCGGCGGGGATCCTGACGGGGCCGAACCAGGATCGACGTGTATTGAAAGACGGTGTTTTTGCCCGGCCTGAATGCGCCGCTAAACCGTTCACAACCACAAGTGCCAACGATAACGAGGCGCTCGCGATTGCTGCGTAACGAGGCCCTAACGGGTTGAGTTACAAAGCTTAAGCGCGGTTCGGGCCGAACCGGGCAACAGAATCGGACACCAGCGGCCCCGGGGGTGCCGGGCAACAGAAACCCCCGACTTCATCCGCTTTCGTTTTTCGTGCGTTCATCAATCGACGCGCACTGTGCCGTGAGTGCCAACGGAGTGACAGTGTGCGCCGTTTTCTTGCAATCGCGGTTTTGACCGCCGCGCTCCCAGCTCCGGCTCAAGCCGAATCGGCGGTCTCGCACATTGTCGTCTATGGCCGCGACGCCTGCCCCAAGGGCGGAAAGGACGAGATCGTCGTTTGCGCGCGCGAGCCCGAGAGCGAACGCTATCGCATCCCCAAGCGTTTCCGCGACGCGCCGAAGCAGGACGCCGCGTCGCAATCGTGGACCAACCGCGTCGCGACGCTCGAGGACGCGGCACGCATCGGGCGGCCCAACAGCTGCTCGGCGGTCGGCAGCTTCGGCCAGAGCGGCTGCACCGCGGCAATGCTGCGTGCGTGGTTCGAGGAGCGCCGTCAGGCACGCAGCGACGCGGCACAGATTCCCTAGTCCACCACGCTGTCGATCGCCTTCGCCAGCGCGACGTCGCGCGCCGAAAGCCCGCCCGCGTCGTGCGTCGTCAGCGCGATGTCGACGCGGTTCCACACATTCGACCATTCGGGATGGTGATCGGCCTTCTCCGCGAGCAGCGCGACGCGCGTCATGAAGCCGAACGCCTCGGCGAAATCGGCGAAGACGAAGCTGCGCGTCAGCGCGTCGCGCGCCTCGTCGTAATCCCATTCGCCGAGCGCATCGAGCGCGGCGGCGCGTTCGTTCTCGTCGAGCTGCGCGATCATGCTTTGCCTCTCCCCTGCCCGCGCCCTATGTCGCAGCCGTGGCGGGGACAGGTCAAATCGCGCCGGACGCGGCCGAAATCGAGCGCCTCGCGCGCACGGCGATCGCGCGGCTTCC
This sequence comes from Sphingomonadaceae bacterium, assembly GCA_013821585.1. Classification (GTDB taxonomy): domain Bacteria; phylum Pseudomonadota; class Alphaproteobacteria; order Sphingomonadales; family Sphingomonadaceae; genus Sphingomonas_O. The sequence continues at coordinate 1,213 of JACDGO010000109.1, read as the reverse complement.
CGACGTGTTTCGCGCGCACCTGGGCGGCATCTTGCTGATCGTCGAGGAGTTCGCCGAGAACCGCATCCTCGATGAGATGGACATCGACGACCCGTTCGCGCTGTCCGGCCTCTATTCTGGGCGTCCGGTCGGCGAGCCGCGCCAGACCGGCGATCCGCCCGCGACGATCCACCTCTATCGCCGCGCGATCCTCGACGAATGGATCGAGGGCGGCGAAGCGCTCGACCACCTCGTCGCGCATGTGCTGGTCCACGAGGTCGGGCATCATTTCGGACTCAGCGACACGCAGATGCACGCGCTCGAGGATGCGGCGGGATGACGCCGCGCCTCGTGTTTGACAGCATTGCATGCGCGCGCGGCGGGCGCACGCTGTTCGAAGACCTGTCGTTCGATCTGCGCGGCGGCGGCGCGATGCGCGTCACGGGGCCGAACGGCGCGGGCAAATCGAGCCTGTTGCGGCTCGCGGCCGGCCTGCTCACGTCCACGGGCGGCGCGTTGACACGCGAGGGCGGCATCGCGCTCGCCGACGAAAAGCACGCGCTCGACCGCACGCAGCCTTTGCTCAAGGCGCTCCAATATTGGGCGGCGATCGACGGCGGCGACGCGCGCGTGGGCCTCGACGCGCTTGGTCTCGCGCACCTTGCCGAAGTGCCCGTGCGGATGCTGTCGACCGGCCAGCGCCGCCGTGCGACGCTCGCGCGCACCATAGCGACGCGCGCACCGATCTGGCTGCTCGACGAACCCGCCAACGGCCTCGACGCCGAGGCCGTGGCAATGCTCGAAACGCTTATCGCCGAACATCGCGCGAGCGGCGGCATCGCCATCGTCGCGACGCATCAGCCGGTCGATTTGCACGGTGCGGAAGAAGTCCGGCTGTGATCTTCCTGCGCATCGTCCGTCGCGACCTTTCGCGCAACCTCGGCGCGATGGCGCTTCCGGTCGCTTTCTTTCTCCTCGTCGCGATCCTCTATCCGTTCGCGATCGGACCCGATGGCGCGCTGCTCAGCCGCACCGGCGGCGGCGTGATCTGGGTCGCGGCGCTGCTCGCGGCGCTGCTGCCGGTCGACCGGCTCGTCGCGCCCGACGCCGACGGCGGCACGCTCGATCAATATACGGTGCGCGGGATCGCCGACGAAGCCGTCGCGCTCGCCAAGGCGCTCGCCAATTGGCTCGCCTTCGCGCCCGCGCTGATGCTCGCCGCGCTCCCCGCCGC
>JACDGO010000108.1 GCA_013821585.1 Sphingomonadaceae bacterium | reverse complement strand
GCGCTATTGCCCGCGCGACACGCTGACCTCGCTGCTGTTCGGCCTCGGCAGCACGGTCGCGGGCGCGCTCGCGGCGGGGATGATCTTTGCTGTCGCGACATTCACCTACCGATATCGCCTGTTCACGATTCCCTATGCGTGGTGGGCGTGGATCGCCTGCTTCGTGCTCGACGACCTCGCCTATTACGTCTTCCACAGGACCGCACACCGCATGCGCTGGTTCTGGGCGAGCCATGTCAACCATCATTCGAGCCAGCACTATAATCTCTCGACCGCGCTCAGGCAGACGTGGACGGGGAACCTCACCGGCGCGTTCCTGTTCTCGATGCCGGTGGTGCTGATCGGCTTTCCGCCGCAGATGCTGTTCTTCTGCACCGGCCTGAACCTGATCTATCAGTTCTGGATCCACACCGAAGTGATCGGGCGCTGCCCCGCGTGGTTCGAGGCGGTGATGAACACCCCGTCGCATCACAGGGCCCATCACGCGACTAACCCGCGCTATCTCGACCGCAACTATGCCGGCGTGTTCATCGTCTGGGACAGGATGTTCGGCAGCTTCGCGCCCGAGCTCGATGCCGAGCCCGTGCGCTATGGCTTGGTCAAGCAGCTTCCCGACTTCAGCCTGCTCCGCGGCGTGTTCCACGAATGGGCGGGGCTGGCGAAGGACTTGTGGCGCGCGCCTTGGCGGGCCAAGCCGGGCTATGTGTTCGGCCCGCCGGGGTGGAGCCACGACGGCAGCCGCGACACATCGGAATCGATCCGGCGACGCTGGGAGGAGAGGCAAGAGTGTCAGTGGAAATCGACGAGTACGACATCGTCGTCGTCGGCGGCGGATCGGGCGGGAGCGCCGTCGCCGGCCGTCTGAGCGAGGGCGGCACATATCGCGTCTGCCTGATCGAGGCGGGGACCGCCAACCGGTCGTGGAAGATCAGGGCGCCGGGCATGATGCCCTTCCTGCCGAAGAGCGCCAACTGGCGCTATGAGACGGTTCCACAAAAAGGCCTGAACGGCCGCAGGGGCTTCCAGCCGCGCGGGCGCGGGCTGGGCGGGTCGTCCGCGATCAACGCGATGATCTACATCCGGGGATGCCAGTGGGACTACGACAATTGGGCGCGGCTCGGTGCGACCGGATGGGCGTATGACGACGTGCTGCCTTTCTTCAAACGCGCGGAGGGGAACGTGCGCGGCGGGGATGCGTATCACGGAGCCGGCGGACCGCTGTGCGTCAGCGACCAGAAATGGCCCAATCCGGGCAGCCTGGAGTTCGTCGAGGCCGCGGCGGGACTGCAGTTGCCGAGGAATGGCGACTTCAACGGCGCGAAGTTCGAGGGCGTCGGCCTCTATCAGGTGACGCAAAAAAATGGCGAGCGCTGGTCAGCGGCGCGCGCCTATGTCGAACCCGCCGTCGCGGCCCGGCGGCTCGACGTGAGGACGGACGCGCTGGTCGAGAAGGTCGGATTCGAGGAAGGGCGAGCGCGGACGGTTCATTTCCGGCAAGGCCGGTCGAGAAAAGCCGTTCGCGCGAAGGGCGCGGTCGTCCTTGCGGGCGGCGTGTTCGGTACGGCGCACGCGCTCATGCTGTCCGGGATCGGGCCGGCGGCGCATCTGAAAGGCAACGGGATCGACGTCTTGCTCGACCGCGCGGACGTCGGCGGCAACCTTCAGGACCACATCGACTATGTCGCGGGCTATGACACCGGCGGCGATCGCTTCATGGGCCGGTCGCTCAAGGGCAGCCTGACGTCGGCGCTGGCGATCGTCGAGTGGCTGCGGCGGCGCACCGGAATCATCACCACCCCTTATGCCGAGGCCGGAGGTTTCGCGAAAACCCGGCCCGACGTCGACGTTCCCGACGTTCAATTCCACTTCGTCCCCGCGCTGCTCGAGGATCACGGGCGCGCCAACGTGAAGGAACACGGCTTTTCGTGCCATGTCTGCGTGCTCAGGCCCGAAAGCCGCGGAACCGTGCGCCTGAACGGGCCCGACGCGGCGACCATGCCGCTGATCGATCCGGCGTTTCTCGAGGACGACCGCGACGCGGCGACCCTGCTCGCGGGCGTCAAGCTGATGAAGCGCATCTGCGAAAGCCCGCCGCTCAGCGGTCACGGCGGCCGCGACCGGCACAGCGCGGGCGTGACCGGCGACGCCGAACTCATGCACATCATCCGCGATCGCGCCGACACCGTCTATCACCCGGTCGGCACCGCGCGGATGGGAAGCGACGCCGATGCTGTGTGCGACCCGCAGTTGCGCGTGCGCGGCGTCGATGGCCTCTACGTCGCCGACGCGAGCGTGATGCCCAAGCTCGTCAGCGGCAACACCAACGCGCCGTCGATCATGATCGGCGAAAGGTGCGCGGATTTCGTCCTAGCGAACCTCGCCGCGTAAGAAAGGGCCGGAAGGTCTCCCTTCCGGCCCAGGGGTTCGCAGGAGGAACCTCTTTCAATAATTATAGGCGCGCTCGCCGTGCTCGGAGAGGTCGAGGCCCTCGCGCTCGCCTTCCTCGCTCGGCCGCAACCCGAAGAGCTTGTCGACGGCGAAGAACAGAATCGCCGATCCCACGCCCGACCAGACAAGCGTCAACAGCACCGCCTCGGCTTGGATGAGCAGCTGCGACGCGACGCTATAGCCGCCGGGCGCGATCGCGACGGCCGGGAACTTGGTGTAATCGAAGTAACCCTGCCCGCCGAGCTTGGGATCGGCGACGATCGCGGTGCCGAGCGCGCCGATAATCCCGCCGATGCAATGGACGCCGAACACGTCGAGCGTGTCGTCGTATTTGAGCCAGTTCTTTACCGTCGAGACGAAGAAATAGCAGACCGGCGAGACGATGAAGCCGAGCGCGATCGACGTCATCGGCGCGGCGAAGCCCGACGCGGGCGTGATCGCGACCAGCCCCGCGACCGCGCCGGTCGCGCCGCCGAGCATCGACGGCTTGCCGTGGTGCACTTGCTCGACCAGCGTCCAGCTCACCGCCGCCGCCGCGGTCGCGACGAAGGTGTTGATGAACGCGACCGCGGTCACGCCGTTCGCCTCGAGGTTCGAGCCCGCGTTGAAGCCGAACCAGCCGACCCAGAGCAGGCTCGCTCCGATCATCGTCATCGTCAGAGAGTGCGGCGGCGTCGCCTCGCGCCCGAAGCCCAACCGCTTGCCAATCATCAGGCAGCCGACCAGCCCCGCGATCCCGGCGTTGATGTGGACGACCGTGCCGCCCGCGAAGTCGAGCGCGCCCTTGCCGAACAGATAGCCCGCGTCGGCCGGCGCGTCGGGAAGGAAGTCCGGCCCCGCGAAATACCAGACCATGTGCGCGATCGGGAAATAGACGAGCGTCATCCACCCGACCATGAACACCATCAGGGCCGAGAACTTCACCCGCTCGGCGAACGCGCCGACGATCAGCGCGGGCGTGATGCACGCGAAGGTCATCTGGAAGCAGACATAGGCAAATTCGGGAATGTAGACATTGTTCGAGAAGGTCGCGGCATAGGTCGATCCCGAAACGCCCATCAGGAACGCCTTGCCGAAACCGCCCGCGAACGGCGTGCTGCCCCCGGTGAACGCTTCCGAATAGCCCCAGCAGCACCACACCAGCGCCGCGACCGAGACGATCATGAACACCTGCATCAGCACGCTGAGCATGTTCTTGGTGCGCACGAGGCCGCCGTAGAACAGCGCGAGCGCGGGCACCGACATCATCAGCACCAGCGCGGAGCAGACGAGCATCCAGGCGGTGTCTCCCTTGTTGACCATTCCCGCCATCTGTTCGGGCGTCGGCGCCTTGATCAGATCGGCGGCGAACGCAGGGCCTGCCGCGAAGGCGGCGGCGAAGGCCGCGAGCGCTGTCTTGACCGGAAGTTTCATCGTTCCCCCTTGTTCTTCAAAGCGCGTTGCTGTCGGTTTCGCCGGTGCGGATGCGCACCGCTTGACCGATATCGAGGACGAAGATCTTGCCGTCGCCGATCGCGCCGGTGTTCGCGGACGCCTGGATCGCCTCGACCACGCGGCCGGCGACGAGCGTGTCGCACGCCACCTCGACCTTCAGCTTGGGAACCATGTTGGTCGTGTATTCGGCGCCGCGGTAGATTTCGGTCTGGCCCTTCTGGCGCCCGAAGCCTTTGACCTCGGTCACCGTCATGCCGGCGACGCCGAGCGCGGTGACGGCCTCGCGCACGTCGTCGAGCTTGAACGGTTTGATGATCGCGACGACGAGTTTCATGCTGACCTCTGCGTGTTCTTGTGTGCAGTGCAGCAAGGGGCGTGCCAGTAGCGCGCCAGAGTGAGCCGTTGCGGCGCGGCGATCGCCTAGCCCGCGAATTGTGCACCCGCGAAGAGGGCGTGCCTAAATTCCGGGCAGAACCGACCGCGCCGCATCCAGGTCGTCGTCGAGAACCATCACCCTGATCGGGATCACCCAACCCGCGCTGTCGGCGATGTTCATGCCGCCGTCGAACGCGACGCTGTCGATGCCCTCGGCCTCGAGCCGCCCGCGCACCATCGCCGCCTCCATCGCGTTAGGATAGCTGCCGAGTTCGACCAGCGCCATCAGACTGTGCGAGGCCGCCCCGGCGCGCCGATCGCGCATTCGAGCGCGGCGCGATCCCAGCGGCCGAGGTCGGCGGCGGCGGCGTAGGTCGTGCGGGCGAAATCGAGCAACATCGCGCGCGGATCGGGCGACGCGCGTACGGCGTCATAGGACAACAAAAACTCGCCGAGCTTCGCGTCGAATGCCGCCCCTTCGGGACGCACGGCGGCGTCCGCATATCCGCCGGGCATCGGCCACGCATAAGCGTAGAACGCGGCGTGCGGATAATCGTCGTTGCCCGGCCAGAAGCCGAGGCTCGCTTCCTCATGGCTATAGGCTTCGCGCGTGACATCATCGGGCAGGCCCGGCGCGCCACCGGGGTGGAGCGGCGCGGCGCGGCCCGAAAAACGCGTGACGGCGAGATCGAAGCTGCCCCAGAAGAAATGCGCCGGGCTCGCCTTGCCGAGAAAGCCGGTGCGGAATTCCCTGAACACCCGGTCGACGCTCAGAAGCGCGCGGCGGAAGCGGCGCGCCGCATCGGCGTCAAACGGACGTTCGTCATCGTCCGTGTCCATGCGGACCGCGCCGGGAATTTCGCTGGGCATGGGATCGATGACGGTCGGCGCACCGAGCGCGTCGAGCGCCGCGAGGACTTCCCGCAAGAATCCCGCGATCGATCCGGCGCGAAGCGCCACCTCGCGCGTCTCGCCGCGATCGCTCGCGATATGAAGGCGGCCGTCGATCAGGTCGAAACTGAGCTGAACGGTCACCGGCCCTGCGGGAACGGGCCCGGTATCGAGACCGCGCGCGGTCGGATAGAGCGTGACGTGCCAGCTGTGGTTGAGCCACGGCGTATGCGCGAGGCGAACCTTGCCGGCGACCTGCGTCATCAAATGCAGATGCTTCGCCGTTGCGCGCCAGTCCGCCCAGCCGAGGACGGGCCACGCGTCGCTCACGCCGCCGTCCCCCCGACCGTCAGCCCGTCGATTAGCAATGTCGGCTGCCCCACACCCGCGGGGACGCTCTGCCCGCCCTTGCCGCAGACGCCGACGCCTTCGTCGAGCGCCATGTCGTTGCCGATGCCGCGCACCTTAGTCAAAACGCTCGGGCCGTCGCCGATCAGCGTCGCGCCCTTGATCGGAGCGCCGAGCTTACCGTTTTCGACGCGGTAGGCCTCTGTGCAACTGAACACGAACTTGCCCGAGACGATGTCGACCTGGCCGCCACCGAAGCTCTTGGCGAAGATGCCGTTGTTCACCCGGCTCAAAAGCTCGGCGGGGTCGTCGCTTCCGCCCTTCATGAAGGTGTTGGTCATGCGCGGCATCGGCGCGTGCGCATAGGATTCGCGGCGGCCGTTGCCGGTCGGCTCTACGCCCATCAGCCGCGCGTTGAGCCGGTCCTGCATATAACCCCTCAGGATGCCGTCTTCGATCAGCACGGTCTCGCCGGTCGGCGTGCCTTCGTCGTCGATGCTGAGCGATCCGCGCCGGTCGGCAATCGCGCCGTCGTCGACGACGGTGACGCCCGGCGCGCCGATGCGCTCGCCGATGCGGCCCGAGAACGCCGAGCTTCCCTTGCGGTTGAAATCGCCCTCGAGCCCGTGGCCGATCGCTTCGTGGAGCAGGATGCCCGGCCAGCCGGGGCCGAGCAGCACGGTCATCTCGCCCGCGGGGGCGGCGACCGATTCGAGGTTGACCAGCCCCTGCACGAGCGCCTCGTCGATCGCGCGGTTCCACACGCTTTCGTCCATCAGCCGGCCGTAGAGATAGCGCCCGCCGATCCCGAAGCTGCCCGATTCGCGACGCCCGTTCGCTTCGACGACGACGCCGACGTTGAGGCGGACGAGCGGGCGCACGTCAGTCGCGACGAAGCCGTCGGCGCGGACGATCTGGACGACGCTCCAGCTCCCCGCGATCGACGCCGAGACTTGAACGACGCGTGGATCGCGCGCGCGCGCCGCCGCGTCGATTTGCTGGAGCAGCGCGACCTTGGCTTCGAACGCGACGAGGTTCAGCGGATCGCTCTCGGTGTAGAGATGCCGGTTGCTGCGGCGCGGCGGCGGCGCGGGCGCGGCTTTCGCCGGATCGAGCAGGCGCATCGTCTCGGCGGCGCGGCGGATCGCGGCTTCGCTCAGCTCGTCAGCGTGCGCGAAGCCGGTGGTCTCGCCCGAGACGCCGCGCAGGCCGAAGCCGCGCGCGGTGCCGTAGTCGGCGGTTTTCAGCCGCCCGTCGTCGAACGCGAACGCCTCGTGACTCTGATATTGGAGATAGAGTTCGCCGTCGTCGCAGCCGCCGATCGCGGCGTTGGTCAGCCGCAGGGCGGCTTCGGGCGTCAGCTGATCGTCGCGGTAGAGGAAGCGACGGGGATCGGAGAGGTCATGCATCGCCGCTATAT
>JACDGO010000107.1 GCA_013821585.1 Sphingomonadaceae bacterium | reverse complement strand
GACCTGTTCCACACCCTCCATTTTCCGAGCGCGGACGTGAACGATCATTCCAAGCCACTGTTGCACCAGCTCGTGCAGACGGTGTCGTCCGGGACTAAATTCGGCGAGCTGTGGCGCGGCACCGGCGAACTCGAACTTCATCCGTCGATCTTTGAGGAGCACACGGCACTGGCGCCTAAGGAAATCTTGGGAGCCTATATCATCCCGGTCGGCTTTAGGATCGAGGGCACCCGGCTTCTTCACGACTATGTCAAGGATGGTGTCCCCGTGGTGGAAGAGCAGGGCGACGCGCAGCCACCACGATCGACCGCGCCACAGATGGCGGATTGAAGGATACGATGCGCATCGAGCCTCGCTGGATCGGCCTATTCGAGGAAGTGCTCGCGCTCTCGGGCGCACGCGCTGGCGAAGTCGCGGCGGTGCTGTGCGAACGATCATCGCGGGACGTGCTCGTCGAGCTCGCCGAATTGGCACTCGAGGGAATGGGGCTCACGACCTATCGCGTCACCGTGCCGACCCCTGCACCACCTCCCGGGGCACCGTTGCGCTCGACCGGAACATCGCGCGCGATCGCGGGAGTACGGCAGGTGATCGATGCGCTCTCTGGTGCAGATCTGATCGTCGATGTGACGGTCGAGGGGCTGCTACATGCGGCGGAGCGTTCGGCGCTCCTGTCGCGCGGCGCGCGAATCTTCATGATCGGTAACGAAGCCCCGGAAGTGTTTGAGCGCCTCCGCCCCGCTCCGGGATTACACGAACTGTGCGTGCACGGGGCGGAGCTCATCAGCCAGGCCGGCCGAATGCATGTGACTTCGTCCAGCGGAACAAACCTGACCGTAGATCTGTCAAAGGCAGTCGGACGCGGTTCAGCGGGGACGGCGCAAACACCGGCGAGCTTCGGCTACTGGCCCGCAGGACTATGCCTCACGTCTCCGCCGCCGGGCAGTGTAAATGGACGAATTGTTTTCGCGCCAGGCGACGCCAACCTCACTTTCAAACGCTATTTCGAGGCATTCGCCGCGCTTACGCTCGAGGCCGATCACGTTGTGGCGATTGAGGGCGACAACCTGGACGCCGAACTCATGCGCAGTTACCTCGCCGGATTTGGGCGGGAAGCCTATGCCGTCAGCCACGTCGGGTGGGGGATGAACCCAGCGGCGCGGTGGGACGCGCTCGTCATGTATGATAAGGCCGACGTAAACGGTATCGAACTGCGTGCGTTCGCCGGCAATTTCCTGTTCTCTACCGGCGCGAACGAGACGGCCAACCGCTTCACCGATGGACATTTCGACCTGCCGATGCGCAACTGCACGGTGCAGCTTGACGACGATGAGCCCGTGGTCAGCGCTGGTGTGCTCCGGTCTGACCTGAGGCTTGCGGCATGAAGCGTATCAACTGTGACGTCGCAATTGTTGGCGGTGCGGTCGCGGGCGCGATGCTCGCGGCGAACCTGAAAGGCAGCGGCCTGGACGTGGTGGTGCTCGAAACCCAGCCGGAGATCCCGCCACTGAAGCGAGGTGATTTGCTCTCGCCGAGTACAGTCAAGGAACTCGCCCGGTTAGGCATCCTTGACAAATTCTTGTCGCGCGGTGCGGTGCAGCTTCACCGATGGGTGGCGCTTGGTCCGGAGCGCGAGACGCTCGCAGACGTTCCGCTCGCCGCGACCGCTCCCGCACCATACAATTACTGCATCGCGCTGCCACACCCGCTTCTTCAGGAAGCGCTGGTCGAGGCGGCTATGGAGGCCGATAATGTCAGGTTCCTTCGTGGCCTGCGGGCGACCGGGCTGATTCAAAATCCCGACGGGGCGGCGGTCGGAGTGCGGGCAGCCGGTCGCGATGGCCCGATTGAGGTGCATGCGCGGCTGGTCGCCGGGTGCGACGGATCGAGTTCGATTGTTCGCCAGCACGCGGGAATCGAAACGGAAATCGAGACTTATCCCTATTCCTACCTGATGCTCACGTGCGAGCGCTCTCCCGACCAGCCGGCTGACCAGCAGACTGAGATTTGGGGTTCGGAGGGGTTTTGCGGGATGTTTCCGATCACGCCCGAACATGTCCGCTGCCCCGTACAGGCGGGTCCGGGCGAACTGGCTCGGTGGCGCAGCATCGGGTTGCCCGCGATTCACGACGAACTGAAGGCGCGCTTCCCCTTTTTCGAGAGCATGCGCCTGATGGAAGAGGTGTTTTACTCCTACAAGATCCTGACGCACCATGCACGGAGTTATGTGGCAGACGGGGTGATCCTGCTCGGCGACGCTGTGCACATAACTCCACCTTATTACGGAATGGGGATGAATATGAGCATGCGCGACGCCCACCACGCCTCAGCGTTGATCATCCCTCTCCTGAGGGCAGGCGATACGCCAAGCGCAGCGGCGCTGAAACCTTACGAGCGACAGGTGCGCAACTTTAACGAATACGTCCTCACCGCCTCGCGGCTCTACGGAAAGGTCGCTGCGGCGCACATTAGGACGCACGCCGAAGTGGAAGCCGCGCTCGAGCACAGCTTAGCGCTCGATCCGGGCGCGATGAGCATAATCTATGGCGATTACGACGCGCCGCCGCCGAGCGATGCGCAGATCGCGGCGTTGCGGCGTGGTCAGGTGGCCGCAGCATGAGCGGGGTTGCAAACTTCGTTTCGGGACTGCGCTTTCCCGAGGCGCCGCGCTGGCATCAAGACGCGCTCTGGTTCGTTGATTATTTCCAGAACGCCGTGTTTCGCGCCGACGCAGCGGGAAAGCTGACGCGCATCGCCGAGATTGCCGGGACTCCGGGGGGGCTCGGATTTTTGCCCGACGGTACCCCCCTCGTCGTCTCGCAACGGGAGTTCATGCTCTACGCCATCCGCCCCGACGGTACTTTGGCGCGGCATGCGGACCTCTCCACCTATGCAAGGGGTGCCGCGAATGAACTACTTGTTGACCACCAGGGTCGGGCTTACGTCGGACACCACGGCTTTGATTTCTTCGGTAAGGCCGCACCGCAGCCGTCGTCCTTAATTCTCGTCGATGAGGCGGGCAAGGTCGAGGAGGCAGCAGACGGGCTCGTCTTCCCGAACGGGACCGCGTTGACGGCCGACGGCCGCACGTTGATCGTTGCAGAGTCCTTCGCCAACCGGCTGACCGCGTTCGATGTCGCGGACGATGGACGGCTGTCGCGCAAGCGTGAATGGGCAGCGCTCGGCGACCATACTCCCGATGGCATCTGCCTCGACGAATCCGGCGCGGTATGGCTGGGAAGCCCAGTGACCGGGTTGTTCGTGCGTGTAGCCGAAGGCGGGATGGTGCTCGACACAATTGAGGCAGGCTCCGGCCGGTGGGCCGTCGCTTGTGCGCTCGGCGGCCCCGACGCACGCACGCTTTATTGCCTATCTGCGGAAACCACGCCCGAGACCATGCCGCAGGGCCGATCGAAGGGCTTTATCGACACCGTACGGGTCGAAGCCGCGGGAGCGGGTCTGCCGTGAGAGGAACCCTTACCGGGCGCACCATGCTCGTCACCGGAGGAAGCCGCGGGATTGGGCGCGGGATGGCCGAAGCACTCGCCGAGGCCGGTGCCACGGTCGTGCTCACCGCGCGCACCGAGGACGGTGCCCGGATGACGGCAGCCGAGATCGGCTCGGGCGCGGTTGGCGTTGCCTATGATGCGAGCGCGGGTAGGGCCGCCACCGAGGATTTCGCTGAGGCGGTCTGGCGGGAGACGGGCGGCGTGGACGCGCTGTTCAACAACGCGGGAACCGTGGTGATGAAGTCCGCACTGGATACGGTTGAATCCGACTGGTCCGAGATGATAGCCGCCAATCTGTCAGGAGTGTTCTGGAGCTGCCAGTCGTTCGGACGCCGCATGCTCGAGCGCGGATCAGGAAAGATTGTCAACATTTCCTCCGACATCGGTATCCGCGGCGAGGCGGGCTGGAGCGCGTACAGCGCGACTAAGGGCGGCGTAGTCGCACTCACCAAGAGCCTCGCGTGGGAATGGGCACCAACGGTAACGGTCAACACGATCGCGCCCGGCCCATTCGACACTCCAGCCAATGCCCCCGCTTTCTCCATCCCCGAGGTCATGGAGATGGTCAACGCGCGCGTGCCGCTCGGCCGTGTCGGCGAGCCACGTCGCGATCTGGGCCCGCTCGCGGTGTTGCTGGGCGGGCCGGGGTCGGATTTTATGACAGGGGCAGTGTTCCGCGTCGACGGAGGCATTTGCCGCTCATGAGCCTCGCCCACCACCGGCCGGACTCGGACGCGATCGCCTCGGCGAACCCCGCAGTGCTCGCCTATGTTGCGAGTGTGGAGGCGCTGGGGGACGGCGGCGCACAACCGCGCTTCGAGTTAGCCTACGGTCCCGATCGCGGGCAGCGGATCGACGTTTACTCCCCGCCGATGGCCGAGGGGTTGCCGGTGCTACTCTTCCTTCACGGCGGCGCGTGGATCAACGGACATCTTGGCTGGTTACGGTTCATGGCCGCACCGGTCCTCGTGCTCCCGGCGGTGTTCGTTGCCGCGACATATCGCCTTGCTCCGCGACTGCGCTGGCCGGCGCAGCGTGAAGATGCGGCTGAAGTGCTCCGCTTCGTGCGCGAGCATGCGCACGAGTGGGGCGGCGACCCCGCGCGAATTGCGATCGGTGGCCATTCGGCTGGCGGTCAGCTCGCTGCGCTCACCGCGCTGGAGGACGACGGCGCACTAGCGGCATGCTTGACCGTAAGTGCCCCGCTTGACCTGGCACATGGCGACGTGCCGCTCGATAGCGACGCCGGGCGGGTCTACCGCTATCTCCTCGCCGACCCAACCCACGATCGCGAGGCGAGCCCGCTCACCCACGCCGAGCGGGCGCGCGTGCCGTTCCACATATTGTGGGGCGAACTTGATAGCCCCTACGTAATTCGCGCGGGACGAGAGATGGCAGGGCGGCTGGATCGAGCATGCCTCCGCGTCACATCGGTCGAGTTGCCGCGTGCGTCGCATTTCGACACCCACCTTTCGCTCGCCGATGGACGATCGCCTTGGTACGACGGGCTGCGCGAGGCGCTGTATTCACCCGCCCCTGCACTGGGGGCCTGAACCATGTTCGCAATCCAGCCGCTTAACGACTTTGCCGCCGCGCTTTTTTGCCGTCGCCAAGACCCTGCTTAAATCCGGCCGTTATTGACTGTGATGAAACCGCTGGAGGAGCTCGGGTCGATGGATGTTAGTTGCTGCACCGGCTGGCTGGTGAATAGCTACAGCGAGACGCACTCGCGTGGTCTACCCAATTCTGGACAGATCATGGAGGCGCTCTGTCGCTTAGTCGAAGAGTCCGGCGCCGTTGCGAAATTGGCTGTGTTGAGCAAGGCGGCGCTAGCTCAGGACGGGCGGCGAACGCTAGATGGAGCCCTGTGCCGGCTCGATGAACAACAGCATGATGCGGGCGCGGCAATCAGAGTGGAGTTGGCGGCGTGAACCAGATGGTGACAAGCGATCAGCTAGGCGTCGTCCGCAAACTTGGCTACGGTGTCGGCGATTTCGGCTTTGGCCTGTTCTTCCTCACTGCCAGCCAATATCTCCTCTTTTATTATACCGACGTGCTTGGCCTCACGCCGAGTACGGCGGGCTGGGTGTTCGGGCTAGCGTTAGTGTGGGATGCGGTCTTCGATCCCGTGATGGGCGGCGTCGCCAACCGGACGCGAACCCGCTGGGGCCGCTATCGACCCTACGTCCTATTCGGCTCTGTGCCGCTGGCATTGTCGTGGGCGCTGATTTTCCTGCCGACTGGTCTCGTGGGCTGGCCGCTGGTGCTCTTTGCGGGCGGCGCCCACATCCTGTTCCGCACATTATATGCCGTCGCCTACATGCCGTATTTGGCGCTGTCGGCGGCGATGACGACAGACACCAACCAGCGAAGCTCACTCGCCGCGTACCGTATGGTGGGGCAGGCTGGAGCTGGTGTGCTGGCCGGACTTTCAACGCTCAGCTTCGCGGCGAGGCTCGGTGGCGGGCAACTGGGCTTCTTTAGGCTCGCGCTGATCTTCGGGGGCGCGGCGGTGCTCCTCTGCGTCATCGTTTACCTGACCTCGCGTGAGCGCGCTGCGGTCCCGGGCGACAGACCGAGCTTCGCGGCGATGTGGCGAATGCTGCGCGGCAACGGACCGTTCTGGCTGGTCTGTGGTGCGCTGCTGATTGGCTATGTGGCGGGCGTGTTCTTTAACAAATCCATCCCGTATTACGTCAAATATGGGCTTGGCCGGCCCGACCTGATCCAGAAGTCGCTTGGACTGCTGGCCCTTACCGTAACCCTGTCGATTCCAATTTGGGCTGCCATCATGAGGAGGAACTCAAAGCGCGGCGTATTCCTAGCAGGGAGCGGAATCGCGATGCTCGCCTATGCCCTTCTCTGGCTCCTTCCGAGTGTTAGTTTCTGGATTCCGCTGTTGGCGCTGCTGGGGCTGGGCACGGGAGGCGTGTACCTCGCGACTTGGGCAATGCTGCCCGATACGGTCGAATATGGCGAGTGGCGGTCGGGGGTGCGCGCCGAAGGTGCTCTTTTCGGCTTTGTGAGCCTTGGGCAGAAAACGTCGCTCGGGCTGGCCGCCGTCGCGCTGGGACAGGCCCTGGGCGCGATCGGCTATCACGCCAATGTCGCGCAGAGCGCGGGGACGCTCGCCGACCTCAGGTTGATCATGATCGGCGTGCCCGCGCTATTTACCGCCGCGATGGCGGGGATCATCTGGTTCTATCCCCTCAATGCAGACCGCCACCGCGAGCTGGTTCGTGAAATTGGACAGCGACGGAGCGCACACGATGCGCTGGGTGAAGGCCCCACGGACTAAAGTCCGGGCGCTGGATTAGAGTCGGTTTCACTTAGCATGAAGCATAGCCTGAGTTTCTGAGGTAGTTGGCGCACTCGTCGGGGGCGAAGCGATCGAGCAGCGAGCCGATGCGGCGCCAGGTGTTTTCGGTGGTGCGCTCGGCG
>JACDGO010000106.1 GCA_013821585.1 Sphingomonadaceae bacterium | reverse complement strand
GTGTAAAGTCGCGACTCCCGGCAGGAGACCGCAGATGGCGACAGCGCTGAAATCGAACAGCATGACCGAGGCCGAATGGGCCGCGCGGCAGGAGCTTGCCGCCTGCTACCGCATCTTCGACATGCTCGGCTGGTCCGAGTTGATCTTCAACCACATCACCGTGAAGGTGCCGGGCGAAGAGGGCGCGTTCCTGATCAACCCCTACGGCCTGCACTTCAGCGAGATCACCGCGTCGACCCTCGTCAAGATCGACTATGACGGGAACAAGCTCGCGGCGAGCGATTGGGGCGTCAACCGCGCTGGCTTCGTCCAGCACAGCCTGTTTCACCGCCACCTGCCCGACGCGCATGCGATCGCGCACACGCACACGACCGCGGGAATGGCGGTCGCGAGCCTCGAAGGCGGGCTCCAGCCGGTCAATTTCTACGCGTGCAATTTCCCCGGCCAGATCGCCTATCACGAGTTCGAGGGCGTGACGGTGCGCGAGGAGGAGGGCGAGCGGCTGCTCGCAAACCTCGGCGACAAGCGCATGATGCTGCTCCGCAATCACGGCATCCTCGCCATGGGACGCACGCTTCCCGAGGTATTCATCAAGCATTGGGTGCTCCAGCGCGCGTGCGAGATCCAGATGGCGACGTTATCGATGGGCAAGCCGCTGACGGTGGGCGCGGACGTGATCGCCGTCCACCAGCGCGACATTTCGCAGACGCAGCTTCCCGGCGGACCAGGGCGCGCCGAATTCGACGCGATGGTGCGGCTGGTCGATCGCAAGGATATGAGCTGGCGGGACTAGGCCAGCAGCTCGACGTCCCAATAGAGCCAGTCCCTCCAGCTCTCGTGCAGATAGTTCGGCGGAAAGGCGCGGCCGTGCTCCTGGAGCTGCCAGGTCGTCGGACGGATCGGGGCGATGTGCAGGCTCATGCGTGCCTGGCGCGGGGTGCGCCCGCCCTTCTTCAAATTGCACGGCGCGCAGGCCGTCGCGACGTTTTCCCACGTCGTCCGCCCGCCTTGGGCGCGCGGGGTGACATGGTCGAAGGTCAGATCCTTTCCCGTTCCGCAATATTGACACTGAAAGCGATCGCGCAGGAACAGGTTAAAGCGCGTGAACGCCGGATGCTGCGACGGGCGGACATATTGCTTGAGCGCGATCACCGACGGCAGCTTGAGCGACAGTGTCGGCGAATGGACCTCGCGGTCGTAATGATCGACGACGTCGATACGGTCGAGGAACAGCGCCTTGACCGCGGTCTGCCACGGCCATACCGAAAGCGGATAATAGCTGAGCGGCGTATAGTCGGCGTTGAGCACGAGCGCGGGGCAACCGTCCGGGTGGCGGATCAGGTCGGGATGGTACATGGCGCGCGCCGGCCCCCTTCACATGCCACGCCGCCTATAGAGATTTGCGTGACAGCGCCATGACAGCATTTTGCGCGACTCACGGTCAAGCGCCGATTTCGCGCTTCGCGCCGTCGCCGACCGGACAGCTGCACCTCGGCCATGCGTTTTCGGCGGTGCGCGCGCATGACATTGCGGCGGGCGGACGCTTTCTCGTGCGGATCGAGGACATCGACGACGGGCGCGCGCGGCCGGGGTCCGTTGACGCGATCTTCGAGGATCTCGCCTGGCTTGGACTCGGCTGGGACGCTGAAATGGCGGTGCAATCGGAGCGCGGCGCGCGTTACGATGCAGCGCTTGCGCGGCTCGATGCGATGGGCCTGACCTATCGCTGCGTCTGCACCCGCGCGGAGGTTGCCGAGGCGGCGAGTGCGCCGCAGGGCGATCTTCCCCCAGTCTATCCCGGCACCTGCCGTCGAACGTCCATAGCTCTCGACGATAAGCGCCCCTTCTGCCTTCGCCTCGACATGGCGCAGGCGATCGCGCTGGCGGGGCCGCTCGAATGGGAGGACGCCGACGCCGGGACGGTGTGCGCCGACCCCGCGCCGTTCGGCGACATCGTTATCGCACGCAAGGACGCGGGCGCGAGCTATCACCTAGCCGCCACCGTAGACGACGCCGCGCAGGGCGTGACCGACGTGGCGCGCGGACGCGACCTGTTCACGGCGACGCATGTCCACCGGCTGCTGCAGGCGCTGCTTGAACTGCCGACGCCACGCTATCACCACCACCCGCTCGTTCTGGGTCCGGACGGCAAACGGCTGGCGAAACGGACGCCCGGAGCAACACTCGCCGATCTGCGCGCGAGCGGAGCGGACCCGGCCGCGCTCGTCGCCGGCCTGCGCGCCGGGCGGCTCCCCATTGGCTTCGCCTTCGACGGCGCTTAGGAAGCGGGCATGAACATCTTCCTCGCGATTCTGCTGATCTTCTTCATGATCGCGACGCTCGTCGCGCTGATCCGCGGCATCGTCACCTTCCTCAGGACGACCGAGGAGGAACTCAAATCGGGAGCGACGGGACCGAGCCTGTCGAGCCGCAAGCAGAACAAGATGATGATTGCCCGCATCGGCTTTCAGGCAGCGGCGGTCGTCATCGTCGTGCTGTTGCTGCTTTTGAAGCGCTAGGCTTGGTCAAACTCAACAAGATTTACACGCGCACCGGCGACGACGGCACGACCGGCCTCGTCGACGGATCGCGTGCGCGCAAGGATTCGGCGCGGATCGCGACGATCGGCGACGTCGACGAGGCAAACAGCCTGATCGGCGTTGCGGCGCTTCATACCGACGGCGGTCTGCTGGCGCGGCTCCGGACGATCCAGAACGACCTGTTCGATCTCGGCGCGGACATCGCGACGCCGGACGGGATCGAGGGCGCGCTGCGCATCGTTCCCGTGCAGATCACGCGGCTCGAGACCGAAATTGATGAAATGAACGCGGCACTGTCCCCGTTGACAAGCTTTATTCTGCCGGGCGGTAACGCTCTGGCCGCCGCGCTTCATGTCGCGCGCGCCGCGACCCGCCGCGCCGAGCGCGGCACGGTCGCCGCCGGGATAGGCGGTCCGGCGCTTGCTTATGTCAACCGCCTCTCCGACTGGCTGTTCGTCGCCGCCCGAACGGCGAATCGGGGCAAAGACGTGCTGTGGACGCCCGGCGCGTCGCGCTGACGGAACTTTCCGCGAACAGGCAGGGTTTTCGCGTCACTTTCCCGTGCTAAGGGATCGGCCAAGGGAGCGCGAGATGGCGGCTCGACTGGATCAGGACCGCGCCGTCGATCCGCTTGCCGGACTGTTCTCGCGCACCCGCGCGCTGACGCTCGCGCTCGCAGAGCCGCTGTCGGACGGCGACGCCACGGTCCAGTCGATGCCCGACGCGTCGCCCGCCAAATGGCACCTCGCGCACACGAGCTGGTTCTTTGAGACGTTCGTACTGCGCGACTGTGGGACGGACCATGCGCCGTTCGACCCCTCGTATCATTTCCTGTTCAACAGCTATTACGAGGTCGAGGGGGAGCGCTATGCGCGAGCGCGGCGGGGCATGATCACGCGGCCGTCGCTCAACGCGGTGCGCGCCTATCGCGCGCATGTCGACGCAGCGGTCACGGCGGCGCTGCCGACGCTCGGCAACGCGGCGCGCACGCTGGTCGAGCTCGGCTGCTATCACGAGGCGCAGCATCAGGAGCTGCTGCTGACTGACATCCTTCATCTGTTCGGCGAGAACCCGACCACGCCGGCGATCTGGGACCATGCGCGCGAAAACCCCGCGCCGGTTCCGCGGCCGGTCGAGTGGATCGAGGGACGCCGGGGCCTCGTCGAGATCGGCCATGACGGGAACGGCTTTGCTTTCGATTGCGAGGGTCCCCGCCACCGCGTCCATCTCGCTCCCCATGCTCTCGCCGACCGGCTCGTCATCAACGCTGAGTGGCGCGCGTTCGTCGACGACGGCGGCTATGCACGGCCCGAGCTGTGGCTGTCCGATGGCTGGGTTTGGGTACAAGCAGAGGGGATCGAGGCGCCGCTGCACTGGCGGCGCGGCGAGAATGGCTGGCGCCAGTTCGCGCTCGACGGGCTGCATCCGCTCCACCCGGCCGCGCCGGTTTCGCACATCAGCCACTACGAGGCCGACGCCTATGCGCGCTGGGCCGATGCGCGGTTGCCGACCGAAGCCGAATGGGAAGCGGCGGCGCAAGGCATCGACCCGGCTTTGGGCAATCAGCTCGACGCTGCCGGACCGGTGCGCCCGCGCGCCGCGCCGGCAGGAAGCGGACTACGTCAGATGTTCGGGGACGTCTGGCAATGGACCGGCTCGGCCTATCTTCCCTACCCCGGTTTTCGTGCGGCCACGGGCGCGGTCGGCGAATATAACGGCAAGTTCATGAGCGGGCAGATGGTGCTGAAGGGCGCGAGCTGCGCGACGCCACGCGGGACGTCGCGTGCGTCCTACCGCAATTTCTTTCCACCCTCGACGCGCTGGCAGTTCACCGGGGTACGTCTGGCCAAGGACCTCTGATGCTTCGCCACGATGCGCCCGATGTCGCCGTCGATCCCGCGTTCCGCGCCGACGTGCTCGCCGGGTTCAAGACGCGCCCGCGCGCGATTCCAGCGCGCTGGTTCTACGATCGCGCCGGATCCGAGTTGTTCGAGGCGATCACCGGCCTCCCTGAATATTATCCGACGCGCGTCGAAACCGCGCTGCTCGAACATCACGGCGGCGACGTGGCCGCGCTCGCCGGCGCGGGGCGCGCGGTGGTTGAGTTCGGTTCGGGATCGTCGATCAAAACGCCGCACCTGCTGCGCGCGGTCGCCCCTTCGGCCTATGTGCCGATCGACATTTCGGGCGACTTCCTGCGCGCGTCCTCGGCGGCGCTCGCACGCGATTTCCCGGACCTCGCGGTGCGCCCGGTCGAGGCCGATTTCATGCACGAGGTCGCGCTGCCGCCCGAGATCGCGGCGCTTCCCAAGCTCGGCTTCTTTCCCGGCTCGACGATCGGCAATTTGATCGCGCGCAGTGCGGTCGATCTGCTGCGGCGGATGCGCGGGACGCTCGGCGTCGGCGCGATGCTCCTGATCGGCATGGACCGGGTGAAGGACATCGGCGTCCTGATCCGCGCCTATGACGACCCGGTGGGCGTCACGGCACGGTTCAACATGAACCTGCTGGTGCGGGTCAACCGCGAGCTGGGCGGCACGATCCCGATCGACGCGTTCCGCCATATCGCGCGCTGGAACGACAGCTATGCACGGATCGAAATGCACCTCGAGGCGGTGCGCGATGTCGAATTTTCGGTCGAAGGCGAGTCATTTTCGATGGCGACTGGTGAAACGATCCACACCGAGAACAGTCATAAATATGGCTCGCGCGACGCGCGCCTGCTGCTGCGCGCGGGCGGCTGGTCGCCGGTCGGCGAATGGGCCGACGATGACGGGATGTTCGCACTGATCCTCGCCGAGGCGCGGCCGGGCAAGACCGCGCCCTAATCGCTCAGCGCGGGCGAAAGCGTGCGGCGATCGTTTCGAACACCGCGACATGGAGCGGCTGGCCGAAGTGGAATCCGTAGAGTGCGCCGTTCTTCCACGCGACATGGGCCTCGAGCGGGGAGAAGGTTGGCAAGTGGAGGAACACTCGCCCGCCCTTGGGCAGGACGTGATAGGTTTCACAGCGGAAGCCGCTCGTCGACAGATCCTCGACATCGACCGCGAAGCGCGTGCATCCGGGCTCGCGCAGCTCGGCGCGGATCGCGACATCGCGCCGCTCCGCGCGGCGCTGCTCCGGCGCACATTCGTCGGACATGGCGGTGCGTGACCTTCCGATCCCCCACCCGTGACGAAGGTTAGCCGCATTATCCTTAACACATGATAACCGCGACGCGGTGGCGGGCCGGTGATCACGAGCATGCGATCTGCCGGCCCGTCCGTTTCCGGCGATCAGCGCGACGCCGCGCCCGCCGCCTTGATGAAGTTCCAGACCTCGACCCCGAAACCGGGATCGGCCTGACCCTGCCACTCGCCCATATTGTCGTAGAGCCTGGTTGCTCCCGCCATCATTTCGGGCGTCGCGACCGATTTGAACGGCGCGAGCAGCGCGGTCCATTCCGCGAGGAATGCCTGCGCCTTGTCGCTTGCCGAATCGAGCGGAAGCGCCGCGCCGATGCGCGTGCCGAGATCGGCCCATTTTTGCTGATAGGCTGCCGGATCGAATCCCGCGGGTGCATCCTTCATCGTCTCGGCCCAGCGCGCCTGTTCCTCGGGCGAGAAATAGCGGTCTGCGACCGTCTTCCAGTTTTCGGTTTGCATGATCCTGTCTCCATCGCGGATCAGCGAGCAGAAAGTCGCGGCGTCGATCGGCTCGCCACGATCGATGCGGGACAAAGTATGCGAAAGGATCGCGCGCGCCTGGGCAATGTCGGCCGCTTGCGCGTCGAGGCTTTCGAGCTGCGCGGACAGCAGCCGCTTGAGATCGATCGATCGTTCCCGGAATAGCGCGCCGATCGCGGCGAGGCTCAGGCCCGCTTTCTTGAGCGCGACGATGCGATGGACGCGCTCGAGTTCGGCCGGGCCGAACAATCGCCGCGCGCTCGCGGTTCGGAGAGGCGTGACCAGCCCGCGCGCTTCGTAAAAGCGCAGCGCGCGAGCGGAAAGCCCGGTGCGTCGCACCACTTCGGTTATATCGAGCACGTCCATGCGACTCGGCATAGCCGATGACGCAACGTCAACTTCAAGCGGCTTTTTTCCTTTTCGGAGCTTGCGCGAAGGGCCGCGATGGGTTCATCTGCGGATGGTCCACCGATCAGCCACCGCGCGACGCGCGCCCAAGGCGGGGACTTTCGATGAACAGACGGATCATGAGTGCTCTCGCTCTTTGCGCCGCAGCCGGCCTATGGAGCGCGCCCGCCGCGGCCGCCGAAAACGCGATGAAGGTCTGCGGCGCCAAATATCAGGCGGCGAAGACGCTTCCCGCCGGGCAAACCTGGGCGCAGTTCCTCGCGCAATGCCGCAAGACTATGCCCGCCACCGCCGCGATGCCCGCTCCGGCCGCGAAGCCGGCGATGGCCACTGTGGCTCC
>JACDGO010000105.1 GCA_013821585.1 Sphingomonadaceae bacterium | reverse complement strand
ATCGGCCATGACACGCGCCGAATGCGCTGCTACCATGCCGCTCGTCAATCTGTGCAGGGAGGGGCTGGCGTCATGGCGAAATTCTTCGGCAATCTGAATGCGGTGCTCGGCGCGGGTGTCGTGCTGCTCATCATCCTCATGTTCGCGCTGCACGGCAACGTGATGGACGCCATCTACTGGAACGTCTGGTTCCGCTTCGTGCATGTGCTCTGCGGGATCATGTGGATCGGGCTGCTCTATTATTTCAACTTCGTCCAGACGCCGACCATGCCCAGCATTCCCGCCGAGCTGAAGCCCGGCGTGACCAAATATATCGCGCCCAGGGCGCTGTTCTGGTTCCGCTGGGGTGCGCTCGCCACGGTTCTGACGGGCGCGACGGTCGCGGGGATGCCCGGCCCCAACGGCCCTTATCTGGTGGAGGCGCTGACGTTTCACGCGGGATCGCGCGTCATCGGCACGGGGATGTGGCTGGCGCTGATCATGGCGTTCAACGTCTGGTTCCTGATCTGGCCCGCGCAGAAGAAGGTGCTCGGCCTCGTCGAGGCCGATGCTGACGCGAAAGCGAAGGCGGCGACGACCGGGCTGGTGTTTTCCCGGATCAACGTGCTCCTGTCGATTCCGATGCTCTATTGCATGGTCACGCAGTTCTACCTGCCGCGCTAAGCCTCTTTTCGGGCTGGCGCACGAGCACGAGCGCCAGCCCGATCATCGCCGCTCCGGCGAAATCGAGCGCGCCGAGCCCTTCGCCGTAGATCAGCCAGCCGACGCTTGCCGCGACGACTGGTTGCGTCAGCAGCGCGAGGCCGATGACGAGCGGACTCATGCGGCCGAGGGCATAGACCATCAGCCCTTGGCCGATGACCTGGCTGCCGATCGCGAGCGCCAGGAGCGGCGTCCAGTCGCCGGGCAGGATGCGATCGCCCATCGCCCACGCCAGCGCGAGCAGTGGGGCCACGCTCGCCAGCGTCGATGCGGCGAGCAGCGGCAGCGGACTCAGCGTCTCCCGCGCCCGCGCGATGGCGACGAAATAGGCGGCGTAGAACATGCCCGCGAGCAGGCTGAGCAAGTCGCCCAAAAGATGCTCGGGGCTGAGTTCGGCGCTCCGCCCCATCAGCAGCGCCGCTCCCGCCGCGGCGAGCAGCAACGCGATCCCCTGCATCCGGCTGGGCCAGGCGCGCGCGGCGAGGAAGCCGTAGACGGGATAGATTAGACTCGCCGAATTTCCGAACAGGGTCGCGTTCGCCATCTTGGTCCGCACGATGCCGAGATGCCAGCTGGCGAGATCGGCGGCGAACAGAACGCCCGATAGCGCGATGACGATCGCGAGCCCGCGCCCGATCCGCGACGGGCGGTGCGGGAGCAGCCGCGCCATCAGCGCGATCAGCGGCAGCGCGAGTCCCATCCGCCAGAAGGCGGCGGCGACCGGTCCGACGTCGCTCATCCGCACGAACAGCGGCCCCAGCGCGAGCAGCGCGTTCGCGGCGAGGAGCGAAGCGAGCGCGAAGCGCGGCGGCGCTTGGGGCGTGACAAGGGTTTCTTGGGTGGTCGCGTCGGCCATCCCGCCCCATATCGCGCCCGAACCCAAGGAGGAAGGAAGCCCGTGCCCTCATTGTTCGACCCCATTCAGCTCGGAAGCGTCCGTGCGCCCAACCGCGTGTTGATGGCGCCGCTGACGCGCGGGCGCGCGACGCGCGACTTCGTGCCGACGCCGCGCATGGCGACCTATTATGCGCAGCGCGCGTCGGCGGGGCTGATCCTGAGCGAAGCAACGGGGATCAGCCGCGAAGGACTCGGCTGGCCGCACGCGCCGGGCTTGTGGAGCGCCGAGCAAGTGGAAGCGTGGAAGCCCGTGACCGGGGCGGTCCACGACGCGGGCGGGCGCATCTTCGCCCAGCTCTGGCACATGGGCCGTCTCGTCCATTCGAGCTATCTCGGCGGCGAGGCTCCGGTTTCGTCCTCGGCGACGCGCGCACCGTACAAGGCGCATACTTATGAGGGGCGGATCGAATATGATCGGGCGTGCGCGCTGCGCCTCGACGAAATTCCGCGCCTGCTCGACGACTACCGCAACGCCGCGAGGAACGCGCTCGCGGCCGGGTTCGACGGAATCCAGCTCCATTCGGCGAACGGCTATCTGATCGACCAGTTCCTGCGCGACAATTCGAATTTTCGCGACGATTCCTATGGCGGGCCGATTTCGAACCGCATCCGCCTCCTCGGCGAAGTCACGGCTGCATTGATCGAGGTCGCGGGCGCCGGGAGGACGGCGGTGCGCCTGTCGCCCAATGGCGACAGCCAGGGCGTCGACGACAGCGACCCCGAGCCGCTGTTCACCGCCGCCGCGGCGATGCTCGCGGGCCACGGGATCGCTTTTCTCGAGTTGCGCGAGCCCGATGCCACCGGAACTTTCGGCAGCACCGACGTGCCGCGCCTGTCTCCCGCGATCCGCAAGGTGTTTCCCGGACCGCTCGTGCTCAATTCGGATTACGATGCGGCAAAGGGGCAGGCCGCGCTCGACCAGGGCGTCGCCGACGCGATAAGCTTCGGGCGCACTTTCCTTGCCAATCCCGATCTTCCGCGACGCTATGCCGAAGGGCTGCCGGTCAACGAGGCGGTGATGGCGACCTGGTATTCGAACGGCGACGATGGCTACATCGATTACCCGGTCGCCGCCGCCGGGTCATAACGGAACCGTCATGCCCGCTCGCGCTTTTTGTCCAGGAACAAGGAGATGATGATGGCGACGACGACCCGGAAACCTGCCGCGAAGCGCACGGGCGTGACAAAGCGCAAGGCGCCCGCCGCCAAGCCCGCGGCCGCAACGCCGAGCGAAGCGAAGCCTGTCAAGCCCGCCGCCGCGCCGAAAGCGACGCGCGCCCCCGCCAAGCGCAAAGCGCCCGTCGCGAAGCCCAAGGTCACCACGCGTTCCGCCAAGCTCAGCGCCCTGGCGGCCAAGCCGAAGGCGGCGCGCGCGGCGATCCCGGTGCCGCAGGTGACGACGCGTCAGGCGGTAGCGGTCGCAGCGGGGACGGGCGGCATCCTCGCGGCGGCGGGCGCGGCGTTGTTCCTGTGGCGCGCGTCGAAGGCCGATCAGCCCGAATACATAGTGGTCGAGCGCGACGGCGATTTCGAGGTGCGCGAATATCCGGCGCTGGTGACGGCGGCGACCGAGGCGCGGGGTCCGCGCGACGCCGCGCTCGACCGGGGCTTTCGCACGCTCGCCGACTATCTCTTCGCCAAGTCGCGCAGCGGCGCGAAGCTGGCGATGACCGCGCCGGTGCTGTCCGACGGTGGTGGCGCGCAGGGGTGGCGGACGCGCTTCATCATGCCGCTCGGCACCGCGCGCGCCGACCTGCCGGCGCCACCCACGGGCGTGACGCTGGCGAGCGAGCCGCCGCGGCGGATGGCGGCTGTGCGCTTCTCGGGCCGCGCCAACGACGCTGCGCTGGGCGAGAAGGAAGGCGCGCTGCGCTCGTGGTTGCAGCTCAAGAGCCTGCCTTCGGAAGCAAAGGCCGAGCACGCGTTCTACAATTCGCCGATGATGCCGGGACCGTTCCGGCGCAACGAGGTGCTGGTGCCGCTGAGCACCGGCTAGCCGGAGAGGGCTAGGCCCCCGCCGGCGCGGGGCCGCCGATGCCCGGCCGCCGCGTCTTGGGGATCGACGATCCGCCGGTCGTGAGCGCGCGGGGACGCGTATCGCGGTCGCGGTCGCGGTCGATCGGCTCGCCCTTGATCGCGGCCCTTGCCTCATCACCGTTGAGCGTCTCGAATTCGAGCAATTTTTCGGCGAGGCGGTGGAGTTCGTCGAGATGGTCGGTGAGGACCGCGCGCGCGACGCTTTCGGCCTCTTCGATCAGGCGGCGGACTTCCTGGTCGATCAGCCGCGCGGTTTCTTCGGAAATGCTCTGCATGCGCGCGACACTGTGGCCGAGGAACACTTCGTCCTGATTGTCCTTGTAGCGCAGCCAGCCGAGCTTTTCGCTCATGCCGTATTCCATCACCATGCCGCGCGCCATCTCGGTCGCCTGCTGGATGTCGTTCGAAGCACCCGTGTTCAATTCGTCCGCGCCGTAGATCAGCTGCTCGGCGATACGGCCGCCGAAGGCGAGCGCCAGCCTGGCCTTCATCTGCTTCATCGACATCGAATAGCGGTCGCGCTCTGGCAGGTTCCACGTCACGCCGAGCGCGCGGCCGCGCGGGATGATCGTCACCTTGTGCAGCGGATCGCATCCGGGAACGTGGAGCGAGACGAGCGCGTGACCGGCCTCGTGATAGGCGGTCGCCTTCTTCTCGTCCTCGGTCATCACCATCGAGCGCCGCTCGGCGCCCATCATGACCTTGTCCTTGGCTTCCTCGAACTCGAGCATCGCGATCAGCCGCTTGCCCTTGCGCGCGGCGAGGAGCGCGGCTTCGTTGGCGAGGTTGGCGAGGTCGGCGCCCGAAAAGCCCGGCGTTCCGCGCGCGACGGTGCGGATGTTGACGTCGGGCGCGAGCGGCAACTTCTTGGTGTGAACCGCGAGGATCTTCTCGCGCCCGTCGATGTCGGGGCGCGGCACGACGACCTGGCGGTCGAAGCGGCCGGGGCGCAGAAGCGCGGGGTCGAGCACGTCGGGGCGGTTGGTCGCCGCGACGATGATGATGCCCTCGTTCGCCTCGAACCCGTCCATCTCCACGAGGAGCTGGTTCAGCGTCTGCTCGCGCTCGTCGTTGCCGTTGCCCAGGCCCGCGCCGCGATGACGGCCGACCGCGTCGATCTCGTCGATGAAGACGATGCACGGCGCGTTCTTCTTGGCTTCGGCGAACATGTCGCGCACGCGGCTCGCGCCGACGCCGACGAACATCTCGACGAAGTCGGAGCCCGAAATGGTGAAGAACGGCACGTTCGCCTCGCCCGCGATGGCGCGCGCGAGCAGCGTTTTGCCGGTGCCGGGAGAGCCGACGAGCAGCGCGCCCTTGGGGATCTTCCCGCCGAGGCGGGCGAATTTGGTCGGATCCTTCAGGAACTCGACGATTTCCTGCAATTCCTCGCGCGCCTCGTCGATGCCGGCGACGTCGTCGAAGGTGACCTTGCCTTCCTTCTGCGTCAGCATCCGCGCGCGCGACTTTCCGAAGCCCATCGCGCCGTTGCCCGAATTCTTCTGCATCTGGCGCATCACAAAGATCGCGAGGCCGATCATCAGCACGAACGGCAGCGCCTGATAGAGAAGGATCAGCCAGATCGACGCGCTCTCCTCTGGCTCGGCCGAGAAGCGGACATTGCCCTTGGTTAGCCGGTCGATCAGGCCGGGATCGTTGGGCTTGTAGGTACGGAAGGTATCGCCGTTGCCGAGCGTGCCAGAAATGACGTCGCCCGAAATCTTGACGTCCTTGACCGACCCTTCCTGGACGCGGCCGATGAAGTCCGAATAGGCGATGCCGGACGCGCCGGCGCCGCGGCTCTTTCCGTCGAACATGGTGACGAACACCGCGAGCGCGGCGAGGATAGCCACCCAGATGAGCAGGCTCTTCATCCACGGATTGCCGTTCGGCTGCTTGTCGTCGTTCATGCGCATCCTGCCTTCACAGGCGCACAAGATAAGCCGATTCACCTTAATGACAATGGAACAGCGTTCAGACGGGCGCTCGGCGCGGCGGCGCGGGCGCGAAATGCCAGCCGTCGGCGGCTGGTCGGGCGGCGATTCCGGCAAGCGTCGCGGGCCGCCCCGCGTCGAGCGACCGGACGAAGCGGGTGAGTTCGGGACCGCGTGTCGTGAAGTCGGGATCGACCCGCGCCATCGCCCGCAGCACCAGACGGCGCAGCAGCTCCGGCGGCAGGTCCACGCGGTCGCGATCGAGCGTCACGCCGCTGGCGCACGAAGAGATCAGGCCCGCGGCAAGCTGATCAGCCATCCAGATCAGTGCGTCATCGGCGGCAGCGAGCGTCGCGGCGGCGTCGCTCGCTGCCAGCGGGTCGAGCCAGTCCGCGCCGGCCAGCGCTTTGCGCAGCCGCGCGCGATCGTAGCGGTCGTCGCTGTTGCTCGGGTCTTCGACCGGCGTCAGGCCCGCGTCGGCAACGACCGCGTGCATCTCGCCGCGCCGCCAGCGAAGCAAAGGGCGCAGGATAACGCCTTGCCGTCGGCGAACGCCGGCGAGGCCGGCGACGCCCGATCCCCGGTTGAAGCGCATGATCATCGTTTCGAGCTGGTCGTCGGCGTGGTGCGCGGTCAGCAGCCAGTCGAGGCCGCGCCGCTCCATCCAGCCGCCGAGCGCTCCATAGCGCGCCTCGCGCGCGTTCGCCGAGACATTGCCCGGCGGCAGCGGATCGATTGTCAGCGTCTCGTGGCGCACGTCGAGCGATGCGCAGACGCTTGCGACGAACGCCGCTTCCGCCCCCGATTCGGCGCGCAGCCGGTGATCGACCGTCGCCGCCTCAACATGGCCCGGAAAGGATGCGTGCGCGAGGAGCAACAGCGCGAGGCTGTCGGGTCCGCCCGAGACGGCAAGCGCCAGCCGGTCGGCGGGCGCGCCGCCGAGCAGCACGGTCAGGTCGCGGCGGAATCGCTCCGAAAGCGCGTCAGGCGGCGCATTTGGCGTCGGCACGGCCTCTTGTCGCTTTCGCCTTGAGATCGGACGGCATCGTCGCCGCATAAACGTCGCGCAGCTCGTCATAGACCTTGCACGCATCGGGCAGCTTGTTGAGGCGCGTCAGCGACTGACCCAGCCAGTAGAGGCTTTCGGGCGCGCGCTCGCCTTTCGGCATCTTCTGGTAATTGTCGTAGAAGGCGACGCTCGCCAGCGCGGGCTTGCCCTCGTCGAGATAGGCGCGGCCGAGGAGGTTCTGCGCGAAGCTGGCGCGTTTGTGTCTGGGATATTTGGCGACGAACTCCTTCAGCTTGGCCTGCGCCTCGGGATAGAGTTTCGCCGCGTAGAGGCGATAGCCATAGGTGTAGGCGTCCTCCGCCGCGTCGCCGGTCGCGGGCATCTCGACCGCCGCGACCGCTACGC
>JACDGO010000104.1 GCA_013821585.1 Sphingomonadaceae bacterium | reverse complement strand
CTGACGGCCCGATCGCGCACATACCTAGGCAATATACCGGTTCCAGCGTGACGTGCCGGTCGGCACGTGTCGCGCCCATCTCGACCCCGAACCGTCGGACCGCCGCGCGTTCGACCGCCGCGCCGCCGCGCGCCTGGCACGCCTCCGCGCGGCACAGTTTCACGACGTGCGCGCCGACCGGCACGCGACGATAGTCGGGATAGAAAGTGATCACCCCGTGCACCTCCGCACGGCTGAGGTTCAGAGCCGCCGCGATCCGAGGGACGATGTCATCGGCGATACAGCCGAACGCATGCTGGATGTCGTGGAGCAGTGGCAACAACGCCCCCGGCCGACCGGCATGAGCCGTCAGTAGCAAGTCGAGTTCGTGGTTCGCACCTTCGGTCATGATTCCGATCGCAGCGGATCGCGGGCCGGTCGGCGACCGGCCACGCAAACCCTATTTCGGCGTCGCCGGTGTAGCGGGCGCCCCGTAGTTCTTGGCCAAATAGCCGACGATCACTTCCTGGTCAGCAGGCGTTATTTCCGCGCCGTTGTCGATCATGCGCGTGACTATGCCGCGCCACTTACTTTCGGGCAGGTGCTGATTGGTCGCATTCTCCAGCGTGTGGCACGCGCTGCAATGCTGATTGAAGAGTGCGCGCCCGCCTTCGGACGGCGCCTCCTGCGCAAACAGCGCAGGCGACAGGCCAATCGCGGCGAACCCAGCAATCCCGCTGGCGAACACGATACGCTTTACACTCGACATCACGAACGCTCCTGTCTCTCTACGTCACGCCGCATCCGCGCTTGGGTCGCGGGATATCATCCCCGCTATCGTCACCGCGATTAACCCCGACAGAACGCCCGCGAGCAACCCCGCGCCAAGCGTGACCCCGCTCGCCATCACCAGCGGCAGGCCCGACGCGAAAAAAGTGGTCATGCCGATGAAATAACAGATCACTAGGCTTGCGAACGGTAGATATTGCGCGAGCAGCGCGGCGAACACGATGATGAAAACCCCGACCAGCAGCGCCAGGTCCGTCCCGAGCGCCGCGGCGCCGCCCGAAATCAGCGCCGTGCCGATGACCCCTTCGATGAGGCCGAGGATACAGCACACATATGTCGGCGCGGCCGTCCTCGCGTTCATCCCACCGGCGACGAACGCGATCCAGCCGATAAACATCGTCCACACCGGTATCGACAGCCGCGCGCAGATTACGCTCGAGACCGCGGCGACAAGCGCGATCACGGCTAGCGCGAGTATGTTTTTCATTGATTGTCCCCAGTTAAGTTTCCGGCCAGCCTATCGCGGAGACCGGCCGGATGCGAATTTGTCAGAACTTTAAGCGCAAGCCCGCGGTGATCTGGCGTCCGAGGACGAATGAGACGAAATTGTCGTATCCCGACGCGGTGTTCTCGAACGGCGGGTAGCGGTCAAATAGGTTCTGGATGTTGACGAACACGCTCGGCTGTCCGGGCAGTGCGTCGCCGAACTTGTATGTCAGGTTGAGGTCGACCGTCATGTACGACTTGACGTTGTCACCGCCGCCGGTCGGCGCCCCATTCGTCGTCGTCACCGGGTTAAGCGCGGTCGAGCCGAAAAACGTGAAGCCCCCCGTGTAGTTGACGAACGTGCTCGCCGAGAAGGCGCCGACATCGAGCCCCAGATCAGCGCGAAGGTCGGTGCGGAGCGTTGGGAAAGTGCCGTCGAACCGATTCTTGTTGAGTACGCTGAACGTGGGCTCGCCGGGGCCGGCATTCTGGTCGAATTTGGTCTTATACGTACCGGAGATGCCGCCATTGATGCCGCCCCAGTCAAACCTGTGGCGGTAGTGAACATCGAAATCGATACCTTCGACGAACAGGTAGTAAACGTTGAAGTTTCGGAAATCCAAGCCGAAGTAGATCGGACCCGACGACAGCGGTGAGCGCTGACGACGGCCACCGCGATACGCCTCGATCTCCGCCGCCGTGGCGCCGTTGGGATAAATCTTCAGCAGATCGTGGAACGCCGTCGAATTGACCACTAGCCCCAGCGGAGGCCCGCCCGACGTGCCGTTTATCGTGGTGTGCCAGTAGGTAAGGCTAGCGGTCAGACCTGGCGCGAAGGTCGGATTGAAGTCCGCTCCGAGCGCCCAAGTGCTGCCAGTCGACGGCTTCACATCGGGATTGGCGCCATCGAGGCGCATACCCGCGATCGAGGCCGTGCCCAGCACGCATACCGCCTGTCCAGCCGTGTTGCAGCCCGGGATCGCGCGGGCTTCGGGATAACGATCGAGCGGTACGTTGAGCGTACCGTTCTGCGGTCCAAAAAAGGTGTCGATCGAGCGCCCGCCGATGCCGCTCAACACGTCGGGGCCATAGGTCGAGAATTGCGGCGCCACGAACGAAGTGGAGTAATTGCCGCGGAACTTCAGGCCCTCGACCACTTCCCAATTCGCCGCGACCTTGGGATTCTTGATGTTCCCGAACTCGTTATAATGGTCGAGCCGACCCGACACATTGATGTCGATGCGCCGCGCGAACGGCACGCCCATCTCCGGCGACACAATCGGCACCAGCAATTCGCCGAATATGGCGGCGACGTTGCGCTCGTAGCGGTATGAATTGTAGCTCGATCCCGAACTGGACGGACCTGTGTTGTTGGGTTCGACCACTTCGGCATCCTGAGTATAACGGACGATGTCGGTGCCGAGTGCGAGCTTCACTGAACCGGCCCAATTTTCGAGCAGCGTACCGTCCACCTTCAGGTTATATTGCTGGATGGTCTGACGCGATGCCTGGAAGTTCAACGAATCCCGCAACCGTGCCAGGACCGCCGGCGACGTGCGATTGGTCGCCAGCGGATTCCACACATCGACCGCGTTAGCCGTGGTCAGCGGAACGTTGGTGACGAGTACATTGGTGTTGGGAATGGATGGCTGCGTCAGGTTGCCGTTCGCGTTGGTCGAGCCGTTGAGCGCGAGCAGCAGACAGCTCTGACACAGCGAGCCCGTAATCGTTGCCTTCGAATTATTGAACCCGGCCACCACGAAGCCAGTTAGACGCCAATTGTCGGTCAGCTCATATTCGGCGTTAGCGTAGCCGTAGAAGGTCTCCGACCGGCTAAGCAGCCGGGATCCGTCGGGGAACAGCCCGTTGGCGTCGAAACGGATTGTGCCGCTAGTCGCCGTCGTGCCAGTTGGCGTGACGAAGAAGGGGTTGATCTGGCCGCCCTTGCCGCTGCCGGGTCCGAATACGGTCGCCGTGATCAGCTGCGACGACGGCCCGGCGCCTGTGCTCGACGCGACCGCCACCGCATTGCGCTGCACGTTGTTGCGGAGCGAATAGACGATATCGGCATTGAGCTTTAGCCGGTCGCCGATGTTCTGGTCGACCTTGAACATGACCGAATGTCGGCGTTCCTGCGGAATTATGCTGGCGTATTTCGACTGCTCGCAGGGCGCGTTGGCCTGCGCGTTGGCGATGCCGTTCGCTGCGCCGTAAGGCGAAGTGAAAATCGTCGTGCTGCCAGCCGGCTGGAAAGTCGCGGGCGAGCAAGCGAAGTTACCGAAGTTGGTGCCCCCTCGCGCGCGCTGATCGGCAAGTGTCAGCGGACGGTCGGCACCCAGCAGGTCGCCGCGTTCCGAATAGGTGTAGAACAGACCGAAGCCGCCCGTGTCCCAGCGATGCCCATAAGCGGCACCCACGCTCCACTGCTTGTAGTTGTCAGCGAAGCCGTACTGTGCGTTGAGCTCGAGCTTGTTAATATTACGCCGTGTGATGAAATTGAGCACGCCGGCGGTCGCGTCCGAGCCGTAGATCGACGATGCACCCTCCGCGAGCACCTCGACACGCTCGATCGCGTTGGTCGGGATGAAGTTCGGGTCGGGCAGGTTGCGGATGAGGCCCGTCAGCGGGAAACGGTGGCCGTCGACTACGACCAGCGTCGAGGAGCTATTGGAGCCGCCCAGGCCGTGGATCTGGGGCACTGCGGCGCCAGCGGAATCGTTCGCCGCGAAACTGCCCTGTCCGGCCCCCTGCGCACCGCCGATCGCCGGGACCGTCTTGAGCAACTGCTGGACGGTCTGAACCGCATTGTCCTCGATCGCGTCGCGGCCGATGCTGATCAAGTTCGACCCGACGGCGGGAGCGCCGCGGATGCTCGTTCCGGTTACGATGATGTCGCTTTGGGCGGGCGCGCTGCCATCGTCCTCGGCCGCCTGTTTCTGCGCCTCGGTCGAGACCGTTTGGTCGGCGTTTGGCGCGGGCAGCGTCTGCGCGATTGCCGGGTAAGACAACCCGATGGCGAGCGCAAGGAACGCAACTGACTTCATATAGTTGTTGCGACGAGCGTTGTAGGTCATATATCCCTCCGTTTTTTTAACAAAGCTCCGCCTCTCGCAGAATCACATCTGCGAAATTTTTGTTCGGCGGTTACTCAACCCAAATACTAAAAATTTGTCAGTTCTCCCCGATCGCAACGCGGTCGGCGGAGTTGTAAGCTATTGAAAGCACGGCATCCTCGGTGCCGATGTTATGCGCATTGTGTACAATGCCTTCGGGAATGACGACGGTATCGCCCGCCTTCATCTCGAATTCCTTGTCGCCGATCCGGTTCATGATCCGGCCCTGGAGAACGTGCAGGACCTCGTCGCAATTCGGGTGCCAGTGCGCCGGGTTCGACTGGCCGGCGCGGATCGTCGCCTGGCCGGTGGTGACATGCGTCGAATTACCGAGCGCGCGTGAGGCGTACCAGACGAGCTCGCCCCACGGCTGCGCTTCGGGTTTGGCCTCGCTCGCGGTCAGCAGGTAGCGTTGCTCGGGCTGCGGCAGGTGACCGTCCTTCGTCAGCACCGGGATCGACGGCGCAGTGACCCCGCCCGGGGGCACATCGCCCTTGGCCGTCCACAGGATCGCGTTGAGCAGCAATTTTCGGACCTGCGGGTCGTCGAGCGCGAGCAGATAGTGGAGCCCCGCGTAACCGAATGCGCGTCCGCCGTCCGCCCGTTCGTTAGCCCATGCGACGACTGCGTTCTCCGCCGGGTCGGCGAAGGTCGGTTTGCCGTTAGCATATTGGGTATGGATATGCGCGTTCAGGATCGGTGTGACGCGGGTGGTGTGGCCAAAGCTGATTGTCGGATAGAATTCGTCGAGCGTCTCGAACGCGCCGAGGCCGCGCGCGACCGGATGACCCTTGGCGGCGACGGTCACGGGTGCGATCTCGGTGGTACGGTCGGTATCGACGCGCACCCCACCCAGCCAATCGGCGAGCGGTAAGTCGGCGCTTTTCTCCGGAAGCGTAAATGCCTGGTGCAGCGCGACCAACCCGACGCCGCGCGCCATCAGCTTGCCAAGCTCTGCCTTGACCGCAGGCTCCTGGAGCGGGCTGCGGCGACCGTCCGGTCCCTTCGTCACGCCCAAATAGAGTACCACCACCGACGCGTCGTCAATCTCGGTTAGATTTTTTGGGAAGCCCACCGGATAGGATCTGACCACCGCCTTAGCGTCGGCGAACGCCGCCGACGCCTTGATCAGCCGCTCGAGTTTCAACACGCCATCGGGAAAATCATGTTCGCCCGCCGGATAGCCCTGTTCGCGAGCGCCGATCAGGACGATCACCGGCTTGTCGGCCGCACAGGCGAGTGCCGGCGCAACCAGCGCGCTCGCCGCCAGCGATAGCGCTACAATGCGGGTACGAAGCTGCATCATCCTGTCGCCCGGATTGACGATTTTTCGGAGGCGGCTGACTTGCCGAGCGACAAGGACGAGAATTTGCGAACCTGTTCGGTGATCGCGATTTCGGCGGGAAGCCGCTCCATTGAGGTCGCGCCGAAGAAGCCGTCGACCGCTGGGCATTTGCGCAATACCGTCGCAACGTCGTCGGGCGAGGAGATCGGTCCGCCGTGGCAAAGCACGATGATATCCGACCGCTCACCGCACGCGGCGTCGATGATGCCGTTGACGATGTTGGCGGCTTCGTCGAGCGTCATCGACGTCTTCGCGCCGATCGTCCCGCCGGTGGTCAATCCCATATGCGCGACGACGATGTCGGCGCCGGCGCGCGCCATCTGCCGCGCCTGTTCTTCGTCGAACACATAAGGCGTGGTCAGCAAATCGACCGCATGCGCAGCGGCGATCATGTCGATTTCCTTGCTGAAGCTCATCCCCGTTTCCTCGAGGCTCTGCCGGAACGACCCGTCGATCAGACCAACCGTCGGGAAGTTTTGGACCCCGCTGAACCCCATCTCGATTAGCTCACGCAGGAAGCGGGCGGTCAGCAGGAACGGGTCGGTGCCGTTGACGCCAGCCATCACCGGCGTGTGCTCTACGATGGTCAGGACTTCCTTGCCCATTTCGAGGACGATTTCGTTGGCATTGCCATAAGCCAGCAAGCCGCTCAGCGAGCCCCGCCCGGCCATCCGGTAGCGGCCTGAATTATAGATGATCAACAGGTCGGCGCCGCCCTGTTCGGCACATTTCGCGGAAATACCGGTCCCTGCGCCGGCGCCGACGATCGGCTTGCCGGCGGCAATCTTGTCACGGAACCTGGATATAATTGCCTGACGTTTCCAGCGCATGGAGCCCCCAAAAGAAGTAAGTTAAGTCGGTATCAGTACATAGCCTTGCGGAATTCTTCCACGATCGCCTGGGCGAACGCCGGGTCATTGATGTGGTGCCGGTAGCGCACGATCCGGCGGCGCGTACCCTGCGCCACTGCTCTTTCCAGTTCGCCAAACAAAGCCCGGTCCGCCTCGGGATCGTGGAACGCATTGCCGGGCTTATCAAGTTCGGACACTCCGCCTTCGGGTAACAGCATCGTGAACGGCGCATCCGGGTGCGCATTGAGCTTGCGCGCGATCCATTGCGCGCAGGCGACATTCTCCTCGGCCGTCGTGCGCATCAGCGTGACGGTCGCGTTATGGACGTGAAGGTTGCGGTTCGTGAACTGCGGTGGAACGCTGTCGATCGGCCCGAAGTTGACCATGTCGAGCGCACCGACCGACAGCACGTTGGGCAGCCGTCGTTCGAGCGTGACATCGAAGCGTGCGGGCC
>JACDGO010000103.1 GCA_013821585.1 Sphingomonadaceae bacterium | reverse complement strand
GCCGTTTATGGCCCGCTGCAGTTGCTCAACGGTACCGACATGGAGGCGCGCGTTGAGCATCGGCTCAAGGTTGGCAAATTAACGCGCGCTGCGTGTGGAAATTGGATTTTCACATGGAATGCGTTTCGCATTGAATGTGATCCGCAATCGGTGATCCGAACGCTCGAGCAATTCAATTTAAGTCCCGCCGATCTTCGTGACGGAGCTCCGTATCAGGATCGCGCGGCACGAGTGCCGGCCCCGTTAAAGACGATGACGGCTGGATCGGGCGGCGCGACATTCACTGTTGAGTTGGCTGTCGATCCCGACGTTGAACGTCGGCACCGTGCCGAATCCGACCTTGTAATTGCGGAGATCACTGGCAAGCCCGTTTCTCTGGAAGCCGCACTACGCAAACCGTCGGCGGAAGATATCTCCGGAACGATTACGATCACCTTCGATGCGGATTCCGCAGGCCATGTGTGGCGACGAACGAAGGTGACGAAACTGGAAACCAGAGGGTCAGATAATCGACCGGGGACTGACACTATTACGGAAACTATTGAACGGCGATGGATCGCCCACAAAAGCTGACATCGTCAATCTCCATGTGAGCAGCAGTCGCTCTGCGGAGGCAGCGGGCTGGAAACGCTTGACGACTACATCCGTAATCGTTTAGGACTACGCCTGTAATCGAAAGGGCGAGTCGTGGCAGAACGCATCAGCGATGCCGAGCAAGCTGTGATGGAGGTGTTGTGGGCGGACGCGCCGCTCACGGCGACCGATGTCGCCAAGCGCGTCGATCCAAAGCGCGGATGGAGCGAGCGGACGGTCAAGACCCTGTTGTCGCGGCTGCTCGGCAAGGGCGTCCTCGCACATGAGGAAGATGGGCGCCGCTATCTCTATCGCCCCAAGGTCGCGCGCGCGGACTATGTCGCGACCGAATCGCGTCGCCTTGTCGAACGGCTGTTCGGCGGACGCGCTGCGCCGCTCGTCGCGCATCTCGCCGAGCAGGCACGGCTTTCTCCCCAAGACATCGCCGAAATCGAGACGATCCTGAAGGGATTGAAGGCATGAGCGGCTGGCTGGGTGAAACGCTCGTCGCGAGCACGGTACTAATGCTCGTCGTGCTCGCGTTGCGCGCGCCCGTGGCGCGCCTGTTCGGGGCGCAGGCGGCCTACGCGCTGTGGCTGCTCCCGGCGATCAGGATGGTTCTGCCGCCGATGCCGGCCGATGTCGCGCCGCCCGCGCCGGTCGCGACCTTCCACGTGGCCGTCAGGCGATTCGTGGCGGCGGCCGAGCCGGTGATCGACTGGCGACTTGTCTTCACCCTGGTCTGGCTGACCGGCGCGATTTCTTTCCTGACCCTCGCGGTCGTCGCCTATCGCCGCTTTCTGGAGCGCATCGGCGCGAACCGCGTCGCCGCCGGCAAGCGCGACGGTATTCCGATTTTTGTGAGCCCCGCCGTCGATGGCCCGGTCGCTGTCGGCTTTGTGTGGCCGGCAATCGTCCTTCCCGCCGATCACGCGGTGCGTTACGCGCCCGCCGAACTCGACCTCGCGATCCGGCACGAAGCCGCGCACCATGCACACCACGATCTCGCCGCGAACCTGGCGGCGTTGTTCGTGCGCGCGGCGCACTGGTTCAATCCCGTCGCCGCGATCGCGCATCGCGCGTTTCGCGCCGATCAGGAGATGGCGTGCGACGCGCGGGTGCTCGCCGGACACTCGGCGGGCGAACGCGATGCCTATGCGCGCGCTCTCGTCGCGACGGCGAGCGGGCCGCTGGGTCTGCCGGTCTGCGCGCTCAATGCCACCGGCCGTTTGAAAAGGAGAATGAGGATGCTCGGATTTCGCAACTCGAACAGCCGCCGGATGGCCGGAGCCGCGCTCGCCGGCACGGTGATCGTCACAGGGCTCGCGCTGACCGTTTCGGGTGGGGCCGCCGCCGAAACCGCGACGGCCGCGGCGCAGCAGATGCGCACCGTCATTCGCGGCGAAAATGCCGAGCGACGCGTCGCGACGCGCGCGGAACTGCTCGCCGACGCCGCCGAAGCGCGCGACGAAGCGCGGGAGGCGACGGCCGAGGCGGGAGAAGCGGCGCGCGATGCCGCTGCCGACGCCGCCAATGACGCCTCGGCGTGCGACGGCCGCCGCGCCGTCCGTTACCGGGGCCGCGACGGGCGCTCCACGCGTGTGATCCTCAACTGCACGCCTCCCGTTCCCGCAGTCCCGCCTGTTCCGGTCGCTGCGCTTGGACCGATCGCGCCGCCAGCGCCGGCCGCACCATTCTCCCCCATGCCTCCGGTCCCTCCGGTCGCCCACATTCCCAGCGCCGCCGAGATCGACGCGATGGTGCGCGACGCGATGGCGGAGGCGCAGCCCGCGATCGCCGAGGCGCGCCGCATCGCCGACGCCTGCCGCACGCATCGCGATGGTGGCTGCGGCTATGTCGACATGCGGGAGATTCACCGCACCGTCGCGCTAAGCCTGCAAGAGGCGCGCGAGGAAATCCGCCGCGAGCGCGACCTGAGCGACCGTGAACGCGCGCAGGCGCTCGCCGGCATCGACCGGGCGATCGCGCGCGCCGAGCGGAACTCCGGCCGGGACGCTGAATAGGTAAAGGTCGGGTGAGGGCGGGCCGGTTCGCGAGACCAGGGAAGCGAAACCGGCCCGCCGCTCTCAGCGGGGGACACCGCCGTTGGGACGCAAACACCGATGCATCCCGCGTGCCAGTTTCCACGAACGGCGGAAAACCGTGCGCGACGATGGTCAAGCGAGATTAACCTTTTCGCCGAGTGTCAAGATTTCCGACACGGAGTTGCGCCCGTTGCCCCGAGCCTCCACATCGCCGGGATGGATGAGCAGCACAGCGATGTCGCGCAAACGCTCAGCCCGCTCGTCCGGCGTGTGCTCGCGGCCAATCCGTCGCCCTTCACTTTCACCGGAACGCAGACCTATGTCGTTGGGCGCGGCGAAGTCGCGGTGATTGATCCCGGCCCCGCCGACCCGGCGCATATCGACGGCATTTTGAAGACGACCGAAGGCGAGCGCGTCACCGCGATCGTCTGCACGCACACGCACCGCGACCACAGCCCCGCCGCCGGTCCGCTGGCGAAGGCGACCGGCGCGCCGATCATAGGCTGTGCGCCGCTCGTGCTCGAAGACGCCGGTCCGCGCGCCGACGCGTCTTTCGATGCGACCTACGCCCCTGACCGCGTGCTGGCGGACGGCGAGACGCTAACCGGTCCCGGCTGGACGCTCCGCGCCGTCGCGACGCCCGGCCATACATCGAACCACCTCTGCTACGTGCTGCCGGAAGAAGGGGCGCTGTTCACGGGCGATCACGTCATGGGCTGGTCGACGACCGTCGTCTCGCCGCCCGACGGCGACATGGCGGCCTATATGGTGAGCCTCGACCTGCTCCTAGCACGCGACGACGCGATTTATTACCCCGCGCACGGCGAACCGGTGACGAAGCCCCGGCGCCTCGTTCGCGGTCTCGCCGGGCACCGCAAGCAGCGCGAGGGGCAGATCCTGCGCCTGATCGGCCAAGGCGTCGGCGCGATCCCGGAAATGGTCCCGCACATGTACGGCGGTGTCGACAAGCGCCTGTGGCCCGCTGCGGGCCGCTCGGTCCTCGCGCACCTGATCGATCTGCGCGACCGGGGGCGGGTGCGCGAAGGCGCGGAGTGGACCCTGGCGTGAACACGGCTAGAAGGGCGCGATGACCTATCAGCCAGCCACTCTCAAAGGCATCGACCTTCGCGCCGAGATCGACCGGCTGCGCAAGGAGCGCAACGCCGTCATCCTCGCGCACTATTACCAGAAGCCCGAGCTTCAGGACTTGGCCGATTTCGTCGGCGACAGCCTCGACCTTGCCCGCAAGGCGCAGGCGACCGAAGCCGACGTTATCGCCTTTTGCGGTGTGCGCTTCATGGCCGAGACCGCGAAGATCCTCTCACCGGACAAGATCGTCGTGCTGCCCGACATGGACGCGGGGTGCAGCCTCGAGGACTCGTGCCCGCCCAAGGCGTTCGCGAGATTCCGCGCCGATCATCCCGATCACATCGCGCTCACCTACATCAACTGCTCGGCCGAGGTTAAGGGCTTGAGCGACATCATCGTCACCAGCTCGTCGGCCGAGAAAATCCTGTCGCAGCTCCCGGCCGGCCAGAAGATCATCTTCGGCCCAGACAAACATCTCGGCGGCTATCTCGCGCGCAAGACCGGACGCGACATGCTGCTGTGGCCGGGCGTGTGCATCGTCCACGAAGCGTTCTCGGAAACCGAGCTCATCAAGCTCAAGGCGCAGCACCCCGGCGCGCCGGTCGCCGCGCATCCCGAATGCCCCGCGCACATCCTCGACCACGCCGACTACGTCGGCTCGACCAGCGGTATCCTCGAATATGCGAAGTCGATGTCCGGCGACACGCTGATCGTCGCGACCGAACCGCATATCATCCACCAGATGGAAAAGGCGGTGCCCGACAAGACCTTCATCGGCGCGCCGGACGCGGATGGGAACTGCAACTGCAACATCTGCCCATACATGGCGCTCAACACGATGGAAAAGCTCTACGTCGCGCTCCGCGATCTCGAGCCGCGCATCGAGATCGAGGAGGGGCTGCGACTGCGCGCGAAAAAGAGCCTCGACGCGATGCTTGCGATGGCGGGCTCGACGGTCGGGCAGGGGGATTTGGGAGCTGTCAGGGTGACGGGGGACTAAAGGAGGTGACATGAAATACGGTGAGGCGTTTAAGAAACTCGGGTACGATCTAACAGTGCCCAGACAAGACTGGAGCGCGGAGAAACCGGGTGGCGTCTGCATCAGCATTTCGCGTGACGAAATCGCCTGGCAGAATTTAGCTAAATCCGACGGATCCGGAGAAAATGCATCCGATGTCTGGGTATCAAAGCCTGGTAATAAGAAACGTGCAGTTCATGCGAAAAAAGCTTTGGATGACTATGATGGCTGGATCGACGCGGTAATCGTTGACGGGGAATACGGCACATCTGTAGATAAAGCTACTCCTTGGCGACCCGAGGATCGATTAGGGTGCAGGTGGCGAGTGCAGTCTATCTCTGCTCAGGGCTATATCGAATTAAGAGCCGAGTAGTTTTCGTCTTTGACTAACACCGCCTTCACCCTTGAGCGTTTCGACCTCGCCGCGTTCGTGCGCGTGACTCTCGCGGAGGACTTGGGCGAAGGCGGAGACGTTACCTCCGCAGCCGTCATTCCCGCCGAGGCGCGGTTTTCGGGCGTCATGGACAGCCGCGAGATGATTATCGTCGCGGGACTTCCTATTGCCGAGGCGTTCTTTCGGGCGCTCGATCCCTCCGTCGAAATCGAGACCCTGGCGGGGGAGGGCGCGCGCGTCGCCGCAGGCGCCGACCTGATGCGCCTGTCGGGCAACGCCCGCGCATTGCTCACCGCCGAGCGCTCGGCGCTCAACACCATCCAGCATCTCTCGGGCATCGCAACGATGACCCGCGCCTATGTCGACGCCATCGCCGGCACCGGCTGCACCTTGCTCGACACGCGCAAGACCATCCCCGGGCTGCGCGCAGTCGAGAAATATGCGACGCGGATGGGCGGCGCGATCAATCACCGCATGGGGCTGTGGGACGCGGCGATGATCAAGGATAATCATGTCGCGGTCGCGGGATCGGTCGGGGAAGCGGCGCGGCGCGCACGCGATGCCAGCATCGCGCGGATCATCGTAGAGGTCGACCGGATCGACCAGATCGAGGAGGCGCTCGCGGGCGGCGCGACGCATCTGCTGCTCGACAACATGGACGTGGCGACCTTGCGCGAGGCCGTGGCTCTGATCGCCGACCGCGTCC
The DNA here is from genome assembly GCA_013821585.1 of Sphingomonadaceae bacterium. GTDB lineage: Bacteria > Pseudomonadota > Alphaproteobacteria > Sphingomonadales > Sphingomonadaceae > Sphingomonas_O. The sequence goes on along the minus strand of JACDGO010000103.1, from coordinate 1,210 downwards.
CCGCCGAAGCCTCGGGCGGCGTTCGTCTCGAAACGATCCGCGCGATCGCCGAAACGGGCGTGACCTATGTCTCGGTCGGCCGCCTCACGCAGAGCGCGCCCGCTGCCGACATCGGGCTGGACTTCAGCCTTCGAGCGTGACGGTCCCCGGGTGATGCCGGTCGAGGTGCTTCTTGATCATCTTCAAATTGCGCGTGTTCGACCGGAAGAAGAAGTCGGGGATCGCGCCGACCCACGGGATCGCACCGAGCAGCGCATCGAAGCCGATGTTGCCCGCCATACGCACGATCGTCGATTTGGGCATGCCGAGGTTGCGCGCCTCCCACGCCAGATAACTGCCCATCGCCGCCGCGATCACGCTGCCGCCGACCGGAATGAGATCGAGAATCACGTCGAGACCGAACTTCCGGTTTGTGCCGGGTAGCGTGAACAGGCCTTCGAGCAGCCTTTCCATCGCCTCGATCCGCCGCCGCACGGCAGTGGGGTCCGCGCCGATAAATTCGCCGGGGTTCAACCGGTTGACGTCCGCCATCGCCGTCTCCTTTACGCAACGATATAGGGGTTCGCGGCGCGAGCGCTACTGCGCGCGGACGACGAGCTCGGCGAGTGGATGCGTGGCGAAGGCGTTTTCGTGAAAGCCTTCGAGCGCGGGATCGACCAGTGACCAGCGCACCGGCCGCGCGAGCGGGATGAATGCAGGGGCCTTCGCCTGCGCCGCGTCGGCCTGGCCGATCAACACCGCGCGCGCCGCGAAGCTCGGCGCGGCGCGCGAAGCCTTCAATGCAGCGTCGGCGTCGAACGCGCACGGCAGCGCGAAGTCGCAGCCTGTCCGCGTCAGATACCAATTGGCGCTCGCGTTCGGCGCGACCTCGTCGATCAGCCGCAGATCGGCGTCCTTTGCGTCGAACGCAACGAGCACCGCGGGAACGCCGATCGCGCGCCAGTCGGCGGCGACCCGCGCGAACAGGATTCGCATTCCCGGCCCGGCAGGCAGCGCGACGCGCAGCGGCTCGATGCTCCCGCGTGCGCGCGTCCATTCGGCGACCTGCGCGCGCGCCGCCGCCTGGCGTTCGGCAAGGGTGTTTCCCGCCCACACCGGCGCAACTGGCGGCGACGCGCTGTCGAGCTGCGCGGGAAGCAGGCGATCAGCGCTGCGCCAGCGCGGGACACCAAAAGTTCCGGCGAGCGTATCGCGGTCGATCGCCATCGAC
>JACDGO010000102.1 GCA_013821585.1 Sphingomonadaceae bacterium | reverse complement strand
ATTGCCGGGCGATGACCGCGCAGCGGATCGACGAGGGGCATTTCGGCGACGTGAAGCTCGACGGGCTCGGCTGGGTCGGGATGTTCGCCTGGCCGGGGCCGATCCATGAGGGCAAGGGCCAGGCATTCGTGGTTGTCGACGAGCGCGCCGACGAGGCGCAGCGCAATGCGATCCTGACGATATTGTCGGGCGGTGAGACCGAACCCGGCGCGACGATCTTCAACGTGTTTTCCAACGTGATCGACACAATGCACCCGCCTGCGTTCGCGCCGATCGCGTTCGACCTCGACATCGACAAGCGCGTCGGGTCGGTCCGCGTCGAAGGGATGATCGAAACCGCAATCGAGCCGATCCGCAATCCCGTGACGGGAGACGAGCACCGCGCGCGCGTCGTCCTGCCCAACGGCTTCGAATATCGCGAAGCCGAATATGCGAGCGGCAGGACGCAGGCGGACGGGCCGGTGTCGCTCGGCTTCGGTGGCACCCACGCGCATGTCGCGATGCTCGATTTGTCGACGCGGGGCGCGGCCTGATTCTCCCGCGCCGCGAGCCCGCGCGGACGGGCATCGCCGCCAGCCTGATCCTCGCGGCGTTGCTCGCCTGGTGGTGGCTGTGGACGCACCGCATGACGGGCGCGATGGCGATGCCGGCCGATCCGCTCGGCGCGCCCGCGCTGATCGCCGCGTTCGTGATGTGGGCGCTGATGATGGTGGCGATGATGCTGCCCTCGGCGTTGCCGATGATCCTCACCCACGCGCGCCTTTCGCGCGGCGCGGTTCCAGCCGGGCTGTTCGCGCTTTGCTATGTCGCGGTGTGGACGGCCGCGTCGCTCGTGGCCGCGCTCGCGCAGCAGTCGCTGGTGGCGCGCGGCGCACTCGGCCCGATGACGCTCGCGCTCGGCGACCGGCGCATCGCGGGCGCGCTGCTGATCGCCGCCGGCCTATACCAGCTGACTCCGCTCAAGCGCCGCTGCCTCGATAATTGCCGCTCGCCGCTTGCGTTCCTCATGCGCGGCTGGCGGCCGGGGATCGCGGGCACGCTGCGGCTCGGTCTTTCGCACGGGCTCTATTGCCTCGGCTGCTGCTGGCTTCTGATGGCACTGCTGTTCGCGGGCGGTGTGATGAACCTCGCCTGGGTCGCGCTGCTCGCCGGGATCGTACTGATAGAGAAGGTCGCGCCGCGCGGCGTGCCCGTCGCGCAAGCGGTCGGCGGCTTGGCGATCGCCGCCGGTGTCGCGCTGATCGCGGGGCTGGGCGCGGTCTAGGCCGCATTGGCGATCCTGATCTCGAGAGCCAGCCCCGCCGCCGACGCGAGGTTTACGAGCGAGTCGAGCGAGAACTTGGCGAGCTTGCCGCGCATCAGATCGTTGAGCCGCGGCCGCGTGATGCCGAGCCGGGCGGCGGCGGCTTCCTGCGGCAATCCCCACGCGCCGACGCAGGCCCGCAAGGCCGAGAGCAGCTCGGCGCGCGCCTTCATGTTCGCTGCTTCCGCGGGCGTATCGGCGAGCGCATCGAACACGTTGTCGAAGGTCTGAACGTCCATCATGAGTCCTTCCATTCGCGCAGCCGTCGGGTCGCCAGATCGATGTCCTTCCGCGCCGTGGCTTGCGTCTTCTTCTGGAACGCGTGCAGCACGAGCACGCGGTCCGGCAGCGTCGCCAGATAGATCACGCGAAACGCGCCCGACGCTTCGCGCACCCGTATCTCGCGGACGCCCGCTCCGACCGCTTTCATTGGCTTCCAGTCCGCCGGATCGTTTCCTTGCTGAACCTCGCTCAACTGAATTCCCGCCTCGGATCGCGCTCCATCGGGGAAGTCGCGTAGCCTTGCGAGGCTGTCGCCAAGGAAGGTGATCGGCTTTACTTAGCTAATGTATCAAAACCGATACATATGCGCAAGGAGGTGACAAGCATACCCGCAGTCGGGGAGTTGCGCGACCGTATCACGCTGCTAAGACACGCCGCCTGATCTCCCGCCCGAGGATGCGTTGATGTCCCTCCGCCGCCTGTTGCCGGTCCTTCCGCTGCTGTTCGCGGTCCCTGCCTTCGCCGCCGAGCCCGCGCCGGTATCCGCGCTCGTGCGCGCGGTCGACATTCCGTATCAGTCGTTCACCCTGCCCAATGGTTTGCGCGTGCTCGTCCATACCGACCGCAAGGCGCCCGTCGTCGCCGTCAGCATTTGGTATCATGTCGGATCGAAGGACGAGCTCAAGGGCAAGACCGGCTTCGCGCATCTGTTCGAACATCTCATGTTCAACGGATCGGAGAATTCGCCGGGAGATTTCTTCGAGCCGCTGCAACAGATCGGCGCGACCGACCTCAACGGCACGACCTGGTTCGACCGGACCAATTATTTCGAGACGGTGCCCACCGGCGCGCTCGACCGCGCGCTGTTCCTTGAGAGCGACCGCATGGGGCATCTGCTTGGAGGGATCGATCAGGCCAAGCTCAATAACCAGCGCGGCGTCGTCCAGAACGAGAAGCGCCAGGGCGACAACGCGCCGTTCGGGACGGTCGACTACACCGTTTATGCGACGCTGTTTCCTGAAGGGCATCCCTATCGCCACGAGACGATCGGCTCGATGGCCGATCTGAACGGCGCGAGCCTCGAGGACGTGAAGAACTGGTTCCGCGCCAAATACGGCCCCGACAACGCTGTGCTGGTGCTCGCTGGCGACATCGACCTGCCGACGGCGAAGGCCAAGGTCGCCAAATGGTTCGGCGACATTCCGCGCGGCCCCGCGATCACGCGCGTTTCGGCGACGATCCCAACGCTCGCTGCGCCGGTCACGAAGGTGTTCCACGACCAGGTTCCCTTCACCCGCGTGATGCGGATGTGGGCGGTCGAGGGTGTCAACGGGCGCGACAATACCGCGCTCGAAGTCGCCGCCTCGGTGCTCGGCGGGCTGTCGTCGAGCCGCCTCGACAACGCGCTGGTGCGCGGAGACCACAGCGCGGTCGCGGTGTCGGCGAGCGCGCAGGCGTTCGAACAGATCGGCGTATTGACCGTATCCGCCGACGTCAGGCCGGGGCAGGACGCCGCCGCGGTCGGCGCGAAGATGGACGCGGTCATAGCGACTTTCCTGAAGGACGGCCCGACCGCCGACGAGGTCCGTCGCGTCGCGACGCGCTCGATCGCGGCGACGATCGGCGGCTATGAATCGGTCGGCGGCTTCGGCGGCAAGGCGGTCGCGCTCGCCGAAGGCCTCGTCTATTCGGGCGATCCGGCGAAATACAAAAAGGATCTCGCCGAACTCGCCGCGCTGACTCCGGCCGAGGTCCAAGCCGCGGCGCGCAAATGGATGTCGCGTCCGGTGTTCAACCTGACCGTCGAGCCGGGGCCGCGCGACGCCTCGCCCGCCGCGCTCGCGGTCACCGGCGACGCCGTCGGGCCTCAAGGGCGCGGCCCGTCGTTCTATCGCAAGCCTGGCGCGCCCGAACCGGCGCCGCGCGAGGCGGTCGACCGTTCGCATTTGCCCGACGTCGGCACGCTGACCGCGCTCGTCTTCCCGGCGATCGAGCGAACCGAACTGTCGAACGGCATCAAGGTCTATTTCGCGCGCCGCACTTCGGTGCCGGTGGTGCGCGTCGCGGTGAGCTTCGACGCGGGCTATTCCGCCGATCCCAGGACCGCGCTCGGCACCCAGTCGCTCGCGCTCGCGCTGCTCGACGAAGGTACGACGACGCGCAGCTCGGTCCAGATCGCCGAGGAGCAGGAGCGTTTGGGCGCGACGATTTCGGCCGGCGCGTCGATCGACCGCTCGACGGTGGGGCTGTTCGCGCTGACGCCCAACCTCGCGCCCTCGCTCGCGCTGCTCGCCGATGTCGTGCGCAATCCCGCGTTCGCGCCCGCCGAGGTCGAGCGCGTGCGCGGTCAACAGCTGTCGCGCATCGCCGCGCAGCTGAGCGAACCCGGCGACGTCGCGCGCTACATGCTCAACCCGCGCCTTTACGGCCCGGCGCATCCTTACGGCGTGCCCGGCACCGGCACAGGCGAAGCGGCGGCGGTCGCGAAGCTGACGCGCGACGACCTCGTGCGCTTTCACCACGATTGGTTCTGGCCGGGCAACGCGCAGATCTTCGTCGTCGGCGACACGACGATGGCCGACCTCAAGCCGCTGCTCGAAGCGAGCTTCGGCAACTGGGCGGCCGATCGCATGGCGCGGCCGCGCAAGGATTTGACCGCCGCGATCCTTGCGCCCGTCTCCAAAATCTATCTCGTCGACCGGCCGGGCTCGGGCCAGTCGGTGATCCGCGGCGGGCTGGTGCTCGCCGCGACCGGCCATGATGACCTGATCACGCTCAATCAGGCGAACGACGTGCTCGGCGGCCAATTCCTGTCGCGGCTCAACCTCGATCTGCGCGAGACCAAGGGCTGGTCGTACGGCGTCGGCTCGGTGCTTGGCCAATACGAAGGGCGCGTGCCGTTCGTCGTCGTGGCCCCGGTTCAGGCCGACCGCACGGGCGAGTCGCTCTCCGCGCTGATCGCCGACCTCAAATCCTATACGACCACGCAGGGCACGACGCTCGCCGAGCTCGAGCGCACGATCAATGGCGCGGTGCGCGAGCTGCCGGGGACGTTCGAGACAGCGGAGGCGGTGCTCGACGGCGTCCAGAAGATCGTCTGGCTCGGACGCCCCGACGACTATTACGAACGGCTGCCCGCGCGCTACCGCGCGCTGACGACCGCCGACCTCGACAGGGCGGCGCGGAGCGCGATCAATCCATCGCGGATGATGTGGGTCGTCGTCGGCGACGCCGCGACGATAAGGCCGCAGCTCGACAAGGTGGGGTTGCCGATCGAAGTCGTCGCGCCGCCGGCGAAATAGTTCAAACAGGGAGAATACGAACATGGCCGACGTCGCGGGCAAGTGGAATTGCGTGGTCAAGTCGCCGCTCGGCGAGCAGCAGTCGGTGCTGACGGTCAATTCGGACGGCAGCGGCGGCTGGACCGGCACCAACGAGGGCGCGCAGGGCGCGCTCGAATGCAAGGACGGCAAGGTCGACGGCGACGCGATCAGCTGGAAGATGGACATGACCGTGCCGATGCCGATGACGCTCGATTGCAAAGCGACGATCGACGGCGACATCCTCAACGGTTCGGTCACGGCGGGGCCGTTCGGAACGTTCCCGATGGCAGGAACGCGCGCCTAACCCCTGAGCGGGCACGGCTCGCGGCACGGGATTCCCTCGGGCGCCGCGCGCCGCTAGAGCGCGCGCGTGGTCAACGACGCTTCCGCTCTCGGCCGGTTCGACGGCGGCGCGCACGCATATCCGGTGCGCGTCTATTTCGAGGACACCGACCTCTCGGGTGTCGTCTATTACGCGAACTATCTGCGTTTCATGGAGCGTGCGCGTTCGGACATGCTGCGTGCGCTCGGCATCGGCCAGCGCGCGGCGTTCGAGGGCGGTGAAGGTGTTTACGCGGTCAGCGAACTCGCGATCCGTTATCGCCGTCCGGCGCGCCTCGACGACGACCTCACAGTCGTCAGCCGGGTGTTGAGCGTCGGCGGCGCGACCGCGACGATTCATCAGTCAGTCATGCGCGGACGTGAAATGCTGACCGAAGCGACGGTGACGGCGGCGTTCCTGACGCCGGGCGGCAAGCCGCGCCGCCAGCCGCCGGTCTGGGTCGCGGCGTTCCGCGAGGTGATGGAGAGCGAATGAACGCCGTGATGCTCAACACCGACGCGGCGACGCTGTCTCCGGTCGCGCTGTTTCTTCAGGCCGACATCGTCGTGAAGGGCGTGATGGCGCTGCTCCTCGTCGCGAGCGTCTGGACCTGGGCGATCATCGTGTCGCAATGGCTGAAGCTCGGCCGGACCGCGAAGGCGTCCGAACGCTTCGAGCGCGACTTCGCGTCGGTCGATTACGTCGACGCCTTCGCCAAGGCGCAAGGCGGCTCGAAGCTCCCCAGCGCGCGCGTGTTCGCGGCGGGCTTCGCCGAATGGCGCGCGTCGACGCGCACGAAGCCGATCGACCGCGAAGGGACGCGCAGCCGCCTTTCGGCGGCGATGGGATCGGCGATCGCGGGGGAGATCGACCAATTGTCCGACCGTCTGAATATCCTCGCGACGATCGGATCGGTCGCGCCCTTCGTCGGCCTGTTCGGGACGGTATGGGGCATCATGCGCAGCTTCACCGGCATCGCCGCCGCGCAGAACACCAGCCTCGCGGTGGTCGCGCCGGGCATCGCCGAAGCGCTGTTCGCGACCGCGCTCGGCCTGTTCGCGGCGATCCCCGCGGTGATCGCCTACAACCGCTTCGGGCACCGGCTGAACCGACTCGAAGCCCGGCTCGCCCGCTTCGCCGACGCGTTCCACGCGACGCTGAGCCGCGAGTTGGACGGGGCGTGAGTACGGGGAATTCTCCCCTCCCGCTTGCGGGAGGGGCAGCTTGCGTAGCAAGCGGGGTGGGCGTGGCCAATCTCAGGCCCACCCCGGCGCTTCGCGCCACCCCTCCCGCAAGCGGGAGGGGAGACTTTTGACACCGCTCCCCTCCTCACGCACCCGTCACCGCCGTGCCCCGATGGCGGAGATCAACGTGACGCCGATGGTAGACGTGATGCTGGTGCTGTTGATCATCTTCATGGTGACGGCGCCGCTGCTCGTCGCGGGCGTGCCGGTGAATCTTCCCGACAGCCGCGCCGACGCACTCGATCAGGACAGGAAGCCGTTGCAGATTTCGCTCGATGCGAGCGGCAAGGTGTTCGTCGACGAGACGGAAATCGCAGCAGCCGCCTTGCCCGATGCGCTTGCCGCGTTTGCCGTTCGCAAGCCGCAGGTGTTTCTGCGCGCGGACCGGACGCTCGATTACGGCCGTGTGATGCGCGTGATGGGCGAGCTCAACCGCGCGGGGCTCAACCGCGTCGCGCTCGTCACCGTCGGCGCGGAGACGCCGTGATGGACCGCGTCGAACGCGCCGGGCTGGGCGTCGCGGTCGCGGGGCATGTGGCGCTGTTCGCCGCGCTGTCGGTCGGGCTGCTCGCCACCCCCAAGCCGCTCGTCGCGCCGCGTACGCCGGTCGATGTCCGGATCGTTGACGAGGTCGGGCTGAAGGACACCGCGCCCGCGCCCGCCGAGGTCGAGCC
>JACDGO010000101.1 GCA_013821585.1 Sphingomonadaceae bacterium | reverse complement strand
GGGTATTTCGCTTCGAGATAATGGACGATCGCGGAGGAATCGGCGAGCACATAGTCGTCGTCGGTCATCGCCGGGATTTTGCCGAACGGACTTTTCGCCAGCCATTCGTCCGATTTGTCGCCGAACCGGCCGGGCTGGTTCTCGACCGCGATCCCCTTTTCGTGCGCGAACGCGACGGCCTTGCGGACGAAGGGCGACAAGGTGCTGCCTTGGATGACGATCATGATGCTCTCCCGCGATTAACTCGTGGATGCTAGTCGGCGCATCTTTCAGTAGCAACACGAAACCTAACCCTCCGAATAGCACTTACAAGCAAAGCGCTCAGCGCTACGCCCCCTTCGTCCGCCACATGAGGAACGCATAGGTGTCCGCAGCCTCGCGGTCCTGCTGCGCGCGGGTTGAGCCGATGCCGTGGCCGGCGTCGTAATCCACGCGCAGCAGGATCGGCTTGCCCGATGTGCTCGCCGCCTGGAGCCGCGCGGCCATTTTCGCGACATGGAACGGCGCGACGCGCGGGTCCGTAACCCCGGTGGTCAGCAACACGGCGGGGTATTTCGTCCCGTCCCTGACCGCCTGATAGCTGTCGATGGCCTTCAGATATTTATACCCGTTCGGGTCGGCGATCGCACCCCATTCGGGTTCCTCGCCATAGCCGTTCTGCTCGACGACATAGCGCAGCGGGTTCGACCAGCCGACGCCGTCGATCACCGCCGCGAACAAGTCGGGCCGCTCGGTCAGCGCGCGCCCGACCGTGATTCCGCCCGCGCTACGCCCGCCTATCGCGAGGCGCGCGGGGCTGGTCCATTTGTCGGCGCAGAGCGTCTCGCACACCGCGATCAGGTCGCGCCATGTGTTGGGCTTGTTGGCGAGCTGCCCGGCCTTGTGCCATTCGCGCCCATATTCGCCGCCGCCGCGCACGTTCGCATAGCCGACGACGAAGCCCGCATCGATCAGCGCGAGCAGCCGTCCCTGGAACGCGGGCGTGTAGGCGGCCGCGCCGTAAGAGCCATAGGCGGAGATGAACGCCGGGCTGCGCCCATCGCGCTTCGTCCCCTTCCTGTAAATGAGGCTGTAGGGAATCTTCGTCCCGTCCTTCGCGGTCGCGAACGCGCGTGTCGTTTCATAGCCGCTTGTGTCGATCGCGGGCCTGGGCGTGATCCCGGTGTCCGCGACCTTGCCGTCCGCGCCGACCGACCACACGCCGCCCGGCGTCAGCCAGCCGGTCAACGAGATCAGCACGCCGTCGCACGCCGGATCGGCGAAGATCGCGCCGATCGTTCCGTCGAACGGCAGCGCGATGTCGCTCACCCGCCCGTCGCGCGTCACTTTGCGCAGGCGGCTGATCCCGCCGTCCATCAGCTTCAGGTAAAGCGCGTCCTTCGCGCGCGCCATGTCCTCGATAACGATAGGGCCCTGCGGGACGACAACGGTCGCGGTCGACAGGTTCGGCGCCGACGCGCTCGTCCGCACCAGCCGCCCGCGCGGCGTCCCCTTGTTGACCAGCAGATACAGGTCGTCGCCGATCAACTCGGCTGCGGTCGTCTCGTCGGCGAAGGTCGCGACCTCGGTCCATTTCGCGTTGCCCGCCATCGCGTCGCTCACCGGCGCGACATAGAGCCGGTATTCGGGCCGCACGTCGGCGAGGCCGAGCACGGCATGCTTCGCACCCGCATAGGTCTGGATTTAGGGTGCCTGGATCTTCTCATAGGTGACGCGCGGGTCCGATCCGCGCTTCATCAGCACCGGGTCGCGCGCCGGATCGTCGCCGACGCGGTGGAAGCGCGCCTGGCTGTCGAGGAAGCGTTCGGGCGTATCGACCGCGCCGGTCAGCTGATTGTAGAAAAAGCCGCTGCCGTCGTCGAGCCATTGCGGGTTCGCGGCCTGGGTGTTGGCGATGCGGTCGGGGAGGTCCGCGCCCGTGGCGACGGTCAGGATATGCGCGGTCGAATCCTCGCTGCCGTCCTTCGACAGGCCATAGACGACGCGATTCCCGTCGGGCGAAGCTTCCCACCAATCGAGCGAGACGTGCCCAGAGCCTCCCGCCGAGAGCGCGACCGGATCGACCAGTACGCGCGGCGGTCCTTCGCCCTCCTTCACGAACAGCTTGAAATTATCCGCGCCGAGCGGGCGCTGCTGATAGAACAGCCGGTCGCTCGCGCGCTGGACTTTCGCCGTCGAAACCGTATCGCCCGAAAGCTGCGCGATCCGCTTCAGGAAGGCGTCGCGCCCCGGCAGCGCGTCGAGCACCGAGCGCGCATAGTCGTTCTGCCCTTTGAGGAAGGGCAACCACTCGGGATCCTTGTCGTTCTCCATCCAGCGATAAGGATCGCTCAGCGTCTCGCCGAAATAGACGTCCTTGACGATCGCGACCCGCGCCACCGGCGGCCTCGCAGCTCCTGCGGCGGCGCGCGCCGCGCCGGGCAGCGCGGCCCAGGCGATGACGCCCGCCGTTCCGCAAAGCAGCTGACGGCGATCGAATGCGTGCATGGTCCCGGCCCTTCCGCGATGAAATGCGGCGAACCCTAGCCGTCTCGCCGGTTCGCGCAAGCGCCGGTCCACGGGAAATAGCCGCAATCCCCGCCGCTCGCTTTCCCCCGCGCGCCGCTCTAGGAACCGCCCGCACCGCAAGCGAAGGAGCCGCTGCCGCGATGAAGTTCCGCCTCGCCCGCTACACGGCGCTCGCGCTCTGCATCGTCCTCGCCGCATTGGGGGTGGCGATGGCGCCGCACGGCTTCTGGGGCCGCGCGCTCGTCGCGCTCCCCATCATCCTCGTCGCGCTCGGCGTGTGGGATCTGATCCAGCGCGAACATTCGGTGCTGCGCAACTATCCGGTGATCGGCCATGTCCGCTGGCTGGTCGAGATGATCCGGCCCGAGCTGCGCCAGTATCTGCTCGAGGACGAGGACGAGGCGACGCCGTTTTCGCGCGCGCAGCGCTCGCTCGTCTATCGGCGCGCGAAGGGCGTCTCGTCCGATCATCCGTTCGGCACGCTGATGGACGTTTACGCGCGCGACTATGAGTTCATGCAGCATTCGACGCGCCCCGCCGATCCGCCCGATCCGGCGAGCTTTCGCATAACCATCGGCAACGATCAGTGCGCCCGGCCCTATTCGGCGAGCGTGTTCAACATCTCGGCAATGAGTTTCGGCTCGCTCTCGGCCGCCGCGATCCGCGCGCTCAACAAGGGCGCGGCGATGGGCGGCTTCTATCACGACACGGGGGAGGGGAGCATCAGCCCCTATCACCGCGAATTTGGCGGCGACATCGTCTGGGAAGTGGCGAGCGGCTATTTCGGATGCCGCGGCGAAGACGGGCGCTTCGATCCCGGCCGCTTCACCGAACAGGCGACCACGCCGCAGGTCAAGATGATCGAGATCAAGCTCAGCCAGGGCGCAAAGCCCGGCCACGGCGGCATCCTTCCGGGCAAGAAGGTGACGGAGGAGATCGCTAGGACGCGCGGCGTGCCCGCGGGCGTCGACTGCATCTCGCCGTCACGCCATTCGGCGTTCTCGACCCCGCTCGAAATGATGGCGTTCGTGCGTGAGCTGCGCGCGCTTTCGGGCGGCAAGCCGGTCGGCTTCAAGCTGTGCATCGGCCACCCGTGGGAGCTGATGGGAATCGTCAAGGCGATGGTCGAGAGCGGCACCGTCGTCGATTTCGTCGTCGTCGACGGCGGAGAGGGCGGCACCGGCGCCGCGCCGGTCGAGTTCTCCGACCATATCGGCATGCCGATGCGCGAGGGGCTGCTGCTCGTAAACAACGTGTTGACCGGGGCGGGGCTGCGAGGCCAGGTGAAGGTCGGCGTCGCGGGGCGGCTGGTCAGCGCCTTCGACATCGCGGTCGTGCTCGCGATCGGCGCCGATTGGGCGAACGCCGCGCGCGGCTACATGTTCGCGCTCGGCTGCATCCAGTCGATGAACTGCCACACCAACCGCTGCCCGACCGGCGTCGCGACGCAGAGCCTGTCGCGCCAGCGCGCGCTCGTCGTCCCCGACAAGGCGGAGCGCGTCCGCCGCTTCCACGACCGCACCGTGGCGGCGCTCGCGGACATGCTCGCCGCAGCCGGTCTTTCGCACCCTGACGAGCTGCGCCCGCATCACCTCTCGCACCGGCTGAGCTCGTTCGAGACGCGCCAGTTCGATCAGGTCCATCATTTCCTGAAGGACGGCGAACTGCTCGGCGGCGGCTGCGCGCTCCCCTATTACCGCGACAACTGGGCGCGCGCCCGGACCGACAGCTTCGACCCCGCGCCGCTTTGACGGCGACCCGCGATAACCAGCTGTTAACACTATATTCCTAGCCTCCGGGTTCGGAGGGCACCCATGAACACGCACGAAACCCGGCAGGCGGAACAGCGGCAGGTCGAACGGCGCGTCGCGCGCGATCCGGATTATGCCGGCCCCGAACGCCGCCTCGCCGAGCGACGCATCGGCGAACGCCGCAAGGGCCGATCGCCGCCCGGCCGGCCGCGCTTGCCTGTCCCCGGGGCCGCTCACGTTCTCGGCCATCTTGTAGACAGCAAGCCGGGCGTATCCGCATGCGCGAAGGGGTTTTTTGCGGAGTAAGCAGCATGAAATACAGTGTTTCCACCATCGCCGCGCTGGCGCTCGCGGGCGGAACGGCGTTCGCAGCCGCGCCGCACGCGCACGGCTACAAGGGCGAGGAACTCGCGGGCAGGGCGCACGTCTCGATGACAAGCGCGCGCATGATCGCGCTCAAGGCTCGCCCCGGCCGGATCACCGACGCCGAGCTCGAGAAGGAAGGCGGCGGCAGCGGCCTGCGCTACTCGTTCGACATCGCGAGCCGCGGCAAGACGTTCGAAGTCGGCGTCGACGCCGCGAACGGCCGCGTCCTCGAGAACAAGGCCGAAGGCGCGCATCCCGACTGATCGGGATGCGTGACTGTCCCGCCTCGGCCGCATCGCCATCGGCCGATGGCGGGACTCATATCACGGGTGCGCTTGACTTCGGACCATCGATAGACCATTTTATTCCGATGCAAGTTGCTGTTTCCGCCGCCAAGGGTCGGCTTACCGATCTTGTCCGCCGCGCCGAGGCGGGCGAGGAGATCGTGCTGACGCGGCACGGCCGCGCGGTTGCCGGCATTCGGCCGATACGGCGTCACAAGGAGCAGACCGTCGAACAACGTCTTGCCGCGATCGACGCGATCATGGAAGAAGCGGCGCGACGCCGCGTCGAAGGCGGTCCGACGGTCCGGGAAATCCAGAATCAGCTGCATGACGATCTGGGCCTTCCCGATTGATCGTCGTCGATAGTTCGGCATTGCTGGCGGTAGTACTGAACGAGCCTGCCGGCCCGCCGTGCCGCGACGCTCTCGCATTGCACCGTGAACTCGCGATCTCGGGCGGAACGCTCGCCGAAAGCCTCGTCGTCGCGGATCGCAAGGGTGTGGCGGATCTGCTGGACGCGCTCATTGCCCGGCTGAGGCCCGAGATCGTGCCGCTGGACGAAGGCTTCGCGCGCCGCGTCTGTGGCGCATATGGCCGATGGGGCAAGGGCGTTCACCCCGCCAAACTCAACCTCTTCGATTGTTTCGCCTACGTCCTCGCGCGCGATCTCGACTGTCCGTTGCTGTTCGTCGGCAAGGATTTCCCGCGCACCGACGTGCGCGGCGTCCTGGACCCGCCCTTGCCCCCGCCCTGATTCCGGTTCAGCATCTCCTCGATGCGCCGGCGAGCGCTCGGAGGAGAGGCTAATGCAGCAGCTCAGCGGGCAGGACGCGAGCTTTGTCTATATGGAGACGCCATCGACGCCGATGCACATCGGCTCGGTCGGTATCTACGATCCCTCGACCGCGCCGGGCGGCTTCGTGCGCTTCAAGGACATTCTTTCGTTCATCGAAAGCCGGCTGGGCGGCGCGCGCTCGTTCCGCCAGCGGCTGGTGCGCGTGCCGTTCGATCTCGACCATCCCTATTGGATTGAGGATCCCGATTTCGACCTCGAATATCACGTCCGTCACATCGCTTTGCCCGCGCCCGGCGACTGGCGGCAATTGTGCATCCAGGTCGCCCGCCTTCATTCGCGGCCGATGGACCTGACGAAACCCTTGTGGGAATTCATCATCGTCGAGGGGCTCGACAAGATCGAGGGGCTGCCCAAGGGCTGCTTCGCGCTCGTCGCGAAGGTCCACCACGCGGCGATCGACGGCATGTCGGGGGTCGAGATGTCGGCCGCGGTCCACGACCTCTCGCCCGACAAGTCGAACCGCTTTCCGCAAGAGGAATGGAAGGCCGACGGCAAGCCCGGCATCGCCGATCTGCTCATCAAGGGCTATTTCAACGCGCTTCGCCAGCCGCAGAAATATCTCGAGACGGTCGCGCGCACCGTGCCGGGTCTCGCCCGACTCGCGAGCGAAGTGAGCAAGGGCGAGCTGTCGATCGCCGGCGCGCGCACGCCGCCCAGGACGCGCTTCAACGGACCCGTCGGCGCGCACCGCGTGTTCGACGGCGTGCCGTTTCCGCTCGCCGATATTCGCGCGATCAAGGAGGGGGTGGCGGGCGCGACGGTCAACGACGCGATCCTGACGATCATCGGCGGGGCCCTGCGCGAATATCTGTCTGACAAGGGCGAATTGCCGAACGAGAGCCTGACCGCGATGGCGCCGATATCGGTGCGCGGGGAGGGGGAGAAGACCGCGCTCGGCAACCTCGTCTCGGCGATGGTCGTCAGCCTCGGCACGCACATCGCCGATCCGAAGGCGCGGCTCGAGCACATCCACAAGGATGCGATCAATTCGAAGGGGCTGACGAACGCGGTCGGGGCTCGCACCTTGACCGACTACAGCCAGCTCATCCCCTCGGGCCTCGCTGGCTTGGGCGCGCGGCTCTACACGCGGCTGGGCGCGGCGAACGCGCACGCACCGGTGTTCAACTGCGTCGCGACCAACGTGCCGGGAAGCCGCGTCCCGCTCTATTTCGCGGGCGCGAAAATGCTCAAGATGTACGGGCTCGGCCCGGTGTTCGACGGCATGGGCCTCATCAACACGATCTATTCCTACGGCGACGAAATCGCGATCAGCTTCACCAGCGACCGCGACATGATGCCCGATCCGCAGAATTACGCGGCGGCGCTGAAGGGTTCGTTCGCCGAACTGCGCGACGCGATCGTCGCGCCGCCCGCACCGAAGCGCAAAGCCAAAACGAAGGAGACCGCATGATGGCGAAGAAACCCGAAGACAGCTCGATCGGCA
>JACDGO010000100.1 GCA_013821585.1 Sphingomonadaceae bacterium | reverse complement strand
CGGCTGACGCCTTAGCGCGTCAGATCGCTGCGCACGCCTCCGTCAGCCACGCCTTCGCGTCGCCGTCGAGCCGCGGCCCGACGATTTCCAGAACCTTTGCGTGATAGGCGTTGAGCCAGTCGCGCTCGTTCGCGCTCAATATCACCGCGTCGATCATCGTATGGTCGATCGGCGCGAAGGTCAGCGTTTCGAAGCCGAGCATCGGCTGCTCGCCGCCCGCGATCTCGCGCGTCTCGACAAGCACGAGGTTCTCGATGCGGATGCCGTATTCGCCCGGCTTATAGTATCCCGGCTCGTTCGAGAGGAACATGCCCGCGCGAAGCGGCTCTTCGGTGCCGGGCTGGCCGCTGCCGGGCTTGGCAATACGCTGCGGCCCTTCGTGGACCGCGAGGAACGCGCCGACGCCGTGGCCGGTGCCGTGCGCGTAGTCGAGGCCCGCGTTCCACAGGAACTGGCGCGCAAAGCCGTCGAGCTGGCCGCCGCGCGTTCCTTCCGGAAAAACCGCGCGGGCGAGCGCGATGTGCCCTTGGAGCACGCGTGTGAAGCGGTCGCGGACTTCGGCGGGCGCGTCGCCCGGGCCGACCCAGATCGTGCGTGTCACATCGGTCGTGCCGTCGGCATATTGTCCGCCCGAATCGCACAAATAGACCGACGACGGATCGATGCGGCGATCGGTCTCGGCGCTCGCTTTGTAATGCATGATCGCGCCATGCTGTCCAGCGCCTGAGATCGTGTCGAAGCTCAGGTCGAGCAGCTTGCCGCCTTCCTCGCGGAACGCGCGCAGCCGGTCGCTCGCGGCGATCTCGGTCAGCTCGCCCTTGGGCGCCTCGACCGAAAGCCAGTGGAGGTAGCGGCTCAGCGCCGCGCCGTCGCGCGCTTGCGCGGCGCGCTGGCCAGCCTGCTCGGCGTTGTTCTTGATTGCCTTGGCGAGCACGGCGGGGTCGCGCGCGGTGACGATCGTCGCGCCGCCCTTCCTCAGCGCTTCGAACACCGCGGCAACCGCGCGCTCGGGGTCTGCGGCGACACGCTTGCCGGCAAGCGCCGAGAGCGCGGGCGCGAACGCTTCGCGCGGGTGAAGCCGCACCGCGTTGCCGAGATGATGCGCGACGTCCGGCCCGATCTTCTCGGGCGCGACGAACAGATCGGCGGTCGCGTCCGCGTTGAGGATCGCGAAGGCGAGCCCGACCGGCGTGTGGCTGACGTCCGCGCCGCGCAGGTTGAAGGTCCATGCGATCGAATCGAGCGCGGTCATCACCGTCGCGTCGAGGCCCTCCTTCGCCAGCCAGTCGGCGATTTCCTGGCGTTTATCGGCGGCGTTGCGCCCGGCGAGGTCTTCGGCCTGCACGGTAAGTTTCGCGGGCGACATCGCCGGGCGCTCGGCCCAGACGCGGTCGATCGGGTTCGCCGTCACCGGAACCAGCTCCGCGCCCTTGCCCGCGAGCGCCTCACCCGCCGCCTTCACCCAGTCGCGCGTGTGCAGCCAAGGGTCGTAACCGATCCGCCCGCCCTTGGGCGCATGGTCCTTCAGCCAGTCGGCGATGCTCGTCTGCGGCACGCCCTGATATTGCCAGTGATCGGCCGAAACCTGCGCGCGCACCTGAAGCGTGTAGCGCCCGTCGACAAAGATCGCCGCTTCCGCCGGCAGCACGACCGCCGCCCCCGCCGATCCCTTGAACCCGGTCAGCCACTCGAGCCTTTTGGCGTAATCGCCGACATATTCGGACATATGCTCGTCGGTCAGCGGCACGACGAACCCGTCGAGCGCGTCGGCGGCGAGCTGCGCGCGGAGGGCAGAGAGGCGGTCGGCGTAGGTGGACATGAGTGCGGGCCTTGGGATGGGGACTGTCTATCTCGACGCATATCACCCGCCGCCATTCCCGCGAAGGCGGAATACGGACTTCCCAGTTCGATAGAGCGAGGAGGGGGGTTGCCGCGATCGGTCAAATGCCCGACCGTGAATCGCCAACACCGTTTCGAAAGCTCCAATTTCCATGCTGAAACATCTTGCACTCGTCGGGATAGCCCTTGCATCCGCCGGAGCCGCTTCGGCGAAGACCCTGGCCGCTCCCGCCTACCACATCGTCTCCCGGATCGCCGGGCCGGACGGGGCTGGGATTTGCTCGGTGTCGATCCGGTTTCGCACCGGGTTTACGTCGCGCGGCGTGAAGGCGTGACGGCGGTCGATCTCGCGGCGGAGAAGGTGACGCCCGGATTGGTCACGACCATGCGCGGGCATGACGCGATGCCCATTCCCGGCACGACGCGGGTGATTTCGACCGACGGCGGCGCGAACACCGCGACCTTGTTCGAGGGGCTGACCGGCAAGGTTATCGCGACGCTACCGGTCGGCACGAAGCCGGACGCCGTGGCCTGGGATCCGGTTACACGCACGGCCTGGGTCATGACCCCCGGTTCCGGCAATATCAGCGTCGTCGATCCGGCCGCCGCCAAGGTCGTCGCGACGGTGGTCGTGGGCGGGTCGCTCGAGCTCGGCGCGGCCGACGGCCACGGGCGTCTCTATGTGAACGTCGAGGACAAGAACGAAGTCGCCGTGCTCGACACGCGCTCGCGCACGGTCGTGGTGCGCTTTCCGCTGAAGGGCTGCGAAGGGCCGACGGGCATCGCCTATGCATCCGACGCCGCGCTGATCCTGTCGGCGTGCGCGAACGGCATCGTCGTCGTCTCCGCGCCGGACGGGCGTGAGGTCGCGAGCCTGAAAATCGGCCCCGGCCCCGACGGCGCGGTCTATGACGCGCGTCGCCGTCTCGCTTTCGTGCCCTCGGGCGGCGACGGCACGTTGTCGGTCATCCGCCTGAGTCCCAAGCCGGAGGTTGTGGCGGTGGTGCCTACGACGAAGGGCGCGCGCACGATCGCGCTCGATCCGTCGACCGGGCGCCTCTATCTCCCGTCCGCGCAATATCTGCCCGCGGTCGGAACGGCGCGCCCGGCGATGGTTCCGGGCAGCTTCCGGTTGCTGGTCGTCGCGCCCGCTCGCTGAGGGGCTGTCCTACAGGCCGCCGCCTGTGCCAAGGCGGCGCCATGCACACACCAAGCCAGCCCGCCGTGACGCCTCGCGAGACCCCCGGAGGGCGGGAATTGGACACGACGTGCCCTCAACTTCCTCAACTTCCGTCCGACGCCGCACCCCGAATCGCCGAACCCGTTGCCGAACGCCGCCCAACCTCCCGCACCGTCCATGGGGTCGATCTCGCCGACGACTATGCGTGGTTGCGCGACGCGGACTATCCAGAGGTCACGGACACGGCGGTGCTCGACCATCTGAAGGCCGAGAACGCGTGGTTCGAGGCAGCGATGACCCCGCACCGGCCGCTCGTCGATGCGCTGTTCGAGGAGATGAAGGCGCGCATCAAGGAGGACGACGCATCGGTCCCCGCGACGGACGGCGCTTACGTCTATTGGCGCGCGTTCGAGACTGGTGGGCAGTATCGGAAATGGTGGCGGCGGCCCGTCGCTGGCGGGCCGGATGAGTTGATTCTCGACGAACCGGCGCTCGCGAAGGACCACGAATATTTCCGGCTCGGCGCGCTGACGGTCAGCGAGGACGGGCGCTGGCTCGCCTATGCGACCGACACCGACGGGTCGGAGCGTTTCACCGCACGCATCCGCGACCTCTTGACCGGCGAGGACCTGGCCGACACGATTCCCGAGACGATGGGCGCGCTGGTGTGGTCGGACGACGCGCGTGTGTTGCTTTACGGGCGGGTCAACGCGCAGTGGCGGATCGACACGATCAAGGCGCACCGCGTTGGGAGCGACGCGGCCAACGACACGGTGATCTATCACGAGGACGACATCGGTTTTCAATGCGGCGTCGGCCAAACGCACAGCCGCAAATGGATCGCGGTCGCGACCGGCGACAATACGACGAGCGAGCTGCGGCTGCTTCCCGCGAACGATCCGTTCGCCGCGCCGATCCTGATCCGCGCGCGCAACGCAGGCGTCGAATATGACGTCGAGGAGCATGACGGGACGTTGTTCATCGTCACCAATGATACCGACACCAATTTCCGCCTCGTCACGGCATCCATCGACACGCCCGGCGAATGGACCGAGCGGATCGCGCCGCGCCGCGACTTCTACCTGACCGATGTTTCGTGCTTCGCCGATTTCTTCGTCGTCGAAGGGCGCGAGAACGGGCTCGATCAGGTCGAGGTGCATCAATATGCTGGTGGATCGGCGCGCATTCCGTTTCCCGAGGCGAGCTATTCTGCAGGCCTCGATGAGAATCCCGAATATGCCGTCGAGCGGCTGCGGCTGAGCTATGAGTCGATGGTCACGCCTTCGCGCGTATTGGAGCGCGAGCTGGCGACGGGCGCGGAAGCCGTGCTCAAGGAGCTCGAAATCCCCTCGGGCTACGACGCGAGCCGCTATGCCACGACGCGGCTGACGATTCCCGCACGCGACGGCACGCCGATCCCGGTGTCGGTGGTTTATGCGCGTGGATTCCCGATGGACGGAAGCCGCCCGCTCTACCTTTATGGCTATGGCGCTTACGGCATCGCCATCCCGCCGGGCTTCTCGACCGGGCGGCTGAGCCTGATCGACCGCGGCTTTGCCTTCGCTATCGCGCATATCCGCGGCGGCGACGACCTCGGCCAGCAATGGCAGCTCGACGGCAAGCTCGAGAAAAGATGGAACGCGTTCAACGATTTCGTCGATGTCGCCAAGGGGCTGATCGAACTCGGCTGGACATCCGCGGGCAAGATTTGCGCGGCGGGCGGTTCGGCGGGCGGCGAGCTGATGGGCGTCGCGATCAACGAGGCGCCCGAACTTTTCGGCGCGGTCGCGGCGCATGTGCCGTTCGTGGACGTGCTCAACACGATGCTCGACGACACGTTGCCGCTCACGCCCGGCGAATGGCCCGAATGGGGCAATCCGATCGAGGACAAGGCGGCGTTCGAGTTGATCCGCGGCTATTCGCCGTACGACAATGTGAAGGCGCAGGATTATCCGCCGATGCTGGTGACGGCGGGGCTCAACGACCCGCGCGTCACCTATTGGGAGCCGGCGAAATGGGTCGCGAAGCTGCGCGAGCTCAAGACCGGCAAAAACGCCCTGCTGATGAAGATCAACATGGGCGCGGGCCACGGCGGCAAGTCGGGGCGATTCGAGCATATCCGCGAAACCGCCGAGGAATTCGCCTTTTTCCTGTGGCAGATGGGGCTGGCGTGAGCGCGGCTCAGCGCGGCAATGCCTCGCTCGTCGCCGTCAGATATTTGAGGATCGCGGACTCGGCGGCGGGGTCCACCGGAGCCCTGTACGCGGTCTTCATCTTATCGACCTCGGCCTTCCACTGGTCGGCCGTCAGGCGCGGCTGGGTGAGGACCATCGAGGGCGAATGGCAGCCCGCGCAGTTCGCGGTCATCGCTTCCGCACCGGGCCGCTCGGGGAACGCGGCGGTCTCCGCGGGGAACATCACCGACACGTTCTGAAACGCGAAACTGTCGGTCTGCCCGCAGCCCGCGAGGAGCAGGAGGAGAGGCCATACGCGCATCATGCGCGCCCGAGCCGGATGCGTTCGACGGCGTTGCGTGCATAGCCTCCGGGGTTCCAGGCCTGTGCATCGGGCTGGGTCACGCCGTTCGCGTTGGTGCATCGCACGACAACTTCGCCGGTGTGGGACGGCAGCGCCGCGCTCCAGCGCCGGAAGCCGTACTTGCCCTGGTCAGGGCCGAGCGCCGCCGCGACGGTCGCGCCGCCTGTCAGCAGTTCGACCTTCGCTACTCCCGTGTCCCCGCCCATCGCGATTCCGCGCAGCGCGATCGTCGCGCCGTTCGTCTGGCCCGTGATCCACGACCGCGGCGGCATCGTCGAGATCGGAGCGGTGGGAAAGCCCTTGTCGCCCAGCTTCACCGGCACGGTCGGCATCCGGTAGGCCTTGGCCATCCAGAAATTGTCGTCCTCGCCCGTCAGTACCTCGATGTCCGCGAGCATCTTGACCCAATAGGTCGAGAACCAGCCGGGCACGGCGAGGCGGACCGGATAGCCGTTGAGCAGCGGCATCGCCGCGCCGTTCATCGCGAAGGCAACGATGACGTCGTCGCGCCGAGCGATGTCGATCGGCAGCGATTTGAGGAATCTGGGCGCGCCCTCGACCAGTGCCTTGTCGAGTCCGCCGAAGCGGACGAACTTGGCGTTCGCGCCGATGCCCGCCTTGTCGAGCACGTCGCGAAGACGCACGCCCTTCCACAGCGCGTTGCCCATCGCGCCATTCGCCCATTCCGCAACCGCCACGCGCGGCTCGAACAGGCCGCGCGAATTGCCCGCGCACTGGTTGACCGCGGCGACCTCGACATGCTCGCCGGCGCGCAGCAACTCGGAGAGGCTCAGCGACAGCGGCGTCCTGACCGCGCCGCGCACCGCGATCCGATAGGCGGCGGCGTCGATGCTGGCCGGAATGTCTGCCCAGTGCCAACGAACGAAGAAGCGGTCGTTCGGGGTGAATACGCCTTGGTCGAATACCTCGAACGGCGTTTCGAACAGCGGCGGGCGGATGCGCTGGACGATCATTTCGCCCTTCTGAGGGAAGCGCGGCGCCATCGGCCGCGCGCTCGGGCCGCCAGGCAGATGCAAGTCGACCATCCTCTGGGCGGCGAGCGGCAATGCGAGCGCCGCGCCCGTGCCGGCCCCCGCGATCAACGCGCGTCTGGTCAGTGCTTCCATTGACCGGAAGACTGACGCGTCGCGCGCGATTTGTCGATGGCCGGATCGCCGCTATGGTCGGCACGAGATCGAGAGGGCGAGTCGATGTTCGGCAAGGGCAACGAAGGCGGCGCGGGAAGCCGGGGCGGCTGCAATTTGAGCTTCATCGGCGCGGACGTGACCGTGACGGGCAACATCGGCGGCGCAGGCAATCTGCATGTCGACGGATGTGTTGACGGCGACGTGATCTGCGGGTCGATCATCGTCGGCGGCGACGGGAAGGTGAACGGCAATATCAAGGCCGACGAGGCACGCGTCGCGGGAGCGGTCAACGGCACCATCTCCGCAAAATCGCTGACGATCGACGCGAGCGCGCGGATCAACGGCGACTTGAGCTACGACTCGGTTTCGATCGAGACCGGCGCGCAAGTCGAGGGGCGGGTAAAGCGGCTGACTCGCGAAGACGGCGGCGGAGCCCTGAAGCTCATCGCCGGCGACTAAGCGTTTTCAAAGGCGATTTAGCGGCAGTGCCGCGTCGAGCCGTCGCGGTCGATCTCACGGCCCGCGAGCGCGCCGCCCGCCGCGCCGAGCAG